>NZ_SNZY01000010.1:0-105068 GCF_004364275.1 Idiomarina sp. H2 | reverse complement strand
GTTCTTTGGCTTCAATAACTTGCCGCAACTGCTCAATGGCCTTCCAGATATCTTCAAAGCTGTTATAAAGAGGGGTAAACCCAAAGCGGATATAATTTGGGGCACGAAAGTCAGCTATTACGCCTCTTTGAATAAGTGCCTGACATAACCCATAAGCGTGCTCGTAACGATACGACAACTGACTGCCTCGCTGTTCACGTTGCTGTGGAGAAATAAGCTGTAGGCTGCTACCCAGTGCCGCGTCTTCTAATAATTGATGAAAAACCTCAGCCAGCTGTAAAGACTTTTCTCTTAACTTTTCCATGTCCACATTCTCAAAAGCTTCGAGCGCCGAGTCGATTGCGGCCATAGCGAGAATGGAAGGAGTGCCGGTTAGCATTTGTTGAATGCCGGTAGCGGGCTCGTAGTCTGGTGTGAAATCAAACGGGCGGGCATGTCCGAACCAGCCGCTTAAAGGCTGACTCATATTCTGATGATGGCGTTTTGCGGCATAAATAAAGGCTGGCGCGCCGGGGCCGGCATTTAGGTATTTATAAGTACAGCCAACCGCAAAGTCTGCTTCCCAGTCATCCAGGTGCACGGGCATTGCCCCTGCACTGTGGGCTAAATCCAGAATAACCAGGGCTCCGTGGCTGTGTGCGCTGGTAATAAGTTGTTTAGCGTCAAGCCGTCTTCCGGTTCTGAAATTCACTTCAGTTGCTAAAACTATTGCGGTTTTATCGTCAATCTGTTGCTCCAGCTCGTTTTCATCAACCAGCTTTAGCTGACAACGGTGTTCACCAACAAACTGTGAAATTCCCTGCACCATGTATAAGTCTGTCGGGAAGTTGTCTTTGGTGGATAGCACTATGTTGCGCTCAGAGTCATGGCTTTGAGCCAGTGACAGTGCCGCTGCCAGCGCCTTAAATAAATTCACCGATATTGAGTCACAGCAAATAGTCTGCTCTGGTGCTGCGCCTATCAGGCGGGCAATTTTTTCGCCGACATGTTGCGGCAAATTAATCCAGTTATGCTCGTTCCAACTACTGATAAGATCCTGCGACCACTGCTGCTGGATAACCTGCTGTAAGCGGGTTGCCGTTGCTTTGGTCATGGCACCCAACGAGTTACCATCCAGATAAACCTTATTAACCGGCAACTGAAATTGTTCACGGTGCCGGGCAAAGGGGTCAATGTTGTCGAGTTCTCTTATGTCATTGAGGTTCATGGTTTTAGCTCTTTGTTCAGTCGCTGAATAATGGCTTCCCACGCGGAGGAATTCGGGTGTATCAAGTCAAAATGACCTGCGCCTTCAAGTTGTTCTGTTTTTACGTCGAGATCGGCGGTTTGGCTCATGGGGACAATTTTGTCTTTGGTACCCTGCATCAGCCAGGTGTTGGCGTGGAGCTTTTGTGCTTTGGGGCTGGCATCACGGTAGTCCTCTTCGCTGGTGTAAGCTGTTTTCATTAAGTTGCTGGCGGCGCGGTTACAACTGCCTTGCGCCTGAGTGTAACTGACCATATTAGTAATGGCGGCCAGACCAATAACTGCGTTTATACTTTCAGCCGAGGGCGTATTCCGGGTGGTAGCCAGAAGTGCGAGGTGTCCACCGGCAGAGTGGCCCATAACCGCTACCGGCTGGTTATTGAGCTTTTGCTGTATAAAGCGAATTGCGGTTTTCACGTCATTGAGACTCGCTGGCCACTCTCCGCCTTGCTCGCCCAAACGGCGATATTCAACAGACCAGACATTAAAACCCGCTGTTCTCATTGCACTGCTTGCCGGGTTGGTGTGAGTAATATCGTATTCTTTTAGCCAGCAACCACCGTGAATAAAAATCACATTAGCGGCCGTATCTGACTGCTTTGGTGCATTCCAGTACTGAATAAACTGGGAGGGGTGAGACCCGTAACTGTAGCTGTTATCGGGGCTGCCGGAAGGCAGTTCGAGCACTGACTGGAAAGACACTTGCTGCAAAGAATTGTCACCAGCAGAGGCATGAGAATAAGCCAGGCTGAAAATAACAAGCCCGCAGACTGCCAGTTTTGGAGGAAGCTTTATCAAGTAATACCACCCGCTTTAATGTTTTTAAATATAAAGGACTAGAGACCATACAAGCATTTAAAAGGCGGCTCAACAAAATTGACAGATCAGCAACAAATGCGTCATTTATTCGTCATCGTATCGTCAACTGACCTCAGTACATTAGCCCGGCGTTAACGCGTTAACCACTCACATTAAGGTTTTAAGGGTTATGACTATTTATAAGAAAACATCGGCATTACCGTTCCCAACAAATAAAGTATTAAACTCTGTTGTTGCTGCGCTTTGTGCGTTAAGTGCGCCGGTTGCTTTTGCGCAACAGGACACTTCAGACGAACTTGAGCGAATTGAAGTGACTGCACAAAAGCGTGTGCAGTCTATTAATGATGTGCCTGCCAGTATCAGTGCGTTTGAAGGAAGCCGTCTGGACGAGCTGGGCTTAAACGAACTGGATATGATTTCCGATCTGACGCCGGGTTTGGTTATTCAGGAACAAAGCCCGAACAACCCTGGTTTTGTTATTCGTGGCATTACCTCAGACAGCGGTTCGGCTCAGGCATCTCCGCGGGTGTCGGTTTATTACAACGGAGTGGATGTCTCACGCTCACGTGGCTCCTACTTTGAACTGTTTGATATAGAGCGTGTTGAGGTGGTTAAAGGCCCGCAGGCAACGTTATTTGGTACGGCTGCATCGGTTGGCGCCATTAGTGTCATAACTCGTAAGCCAGAGCCTGGCTTCTCCGCCGAGCTAAGCGCTGGTGCAGGAAATGAATCTCAGAAACGACTGGGTGGTTTCATTAATGGTGGTAGCGAGTTAGTCAGTGGACGGCTGGCGTTCAGTTACCGCGAACGCGACGGGTTTATTGAGAACATTGCGCCGGGTCAGGACGACATGAACGGTATTGACAGGCAAGCCTTGCGTGGTTCTCTTCGCTTTCAGCCCAGCGATGTGGTGACCGCTGACTTAATTTACAGTTACGAGAAAAACGAAGATACCGGAACCTCATTTAAAAATGGTATTTTCGCACCAACCGGCGGCGACACCAGCCCCTACAGTTTTGTTGAAATGACCGGCAGTCCTTACTCGGCCTCGGTACTAGGTCGCGAAAAACTGGGTCTGGACAGAACCGTCGATGATATTAATTTAACCCTGGACTGGACCATTAGCCCGCGCTTAAGCTTTACCTCGGTGAGTGGTTACCGCAGCTTCGATTCACTGGAAGTGTTTGACGCAGACGGCACTCAGGCATGGTTCCTGGAGTTTGGTGAAGATGCCGAGGGCGACCAGTTCAGTCAGGAATTTCGTTTTAACTATGCTGGCGATAACCTATTAATGCTGTGGGGTATCAATTACTTTACAGAAGACGGCAGCCAGCGTGTCCCCTTTAGCACCGAAGAATCTATTTTCCTGAACTGCGCCGGGGCTTTACCCAGTGGTTTGCCCTGTATTAATGCCGATGGTTCAGTCAACCAACTGACACCGGTATTAACCGGGGGAGCCTTAGAGGAAATTCCATACGCCGGCGAGTTTACCAACTTTGGTGACAATGAGTCCTGGTCTGCCTTTGTTGACTTCACTTATCAGTTAAACGATAAAACCGAAGTTGCTGCGGGTATTCGTTACGTTTCAGAAGATCGGGAAAGTGGCTTTGCTGCGACCATGCCGAACAGCCAGTTGTTACCTCTGTTGGGTCTGCCAACACAAACCTTGTTGCCGACTGTTTCAACGGATGGAGAAGTGTTCACTGCTAGTAACAGTTCAGACGCATGGTTGCCTCGCTTTAATATTATTTACAAGCTGAATGACGATAACAACTGGTTTGCAACGGTTTCAAAAGGTCGTCGTTCGGAAGTTGTTGATGTGAGCTCGACTCTTGATGCCGACGGTGAAGCCGTAGGGGATTTTGGGTTAATTCCGGCGGAAGTTATCTGGAACTACGAAACCGGCCTTAAAGGAAGCTTAACGGAAAACCGCGTACGTTATTCTGCGTCAGTGTTTTATCAGGACTATTCAGACTTTCAGGTAACGCTGCAGGACGATTCGGGCAACTTTTACACCGCAAATGCAGGCTCTGCGACGAACTTTGGTGTTGAAACTGAAATTAATGCGAATTTAGGCGCAGGCATTGAGCTGTTTGGACACCTGGCGTATCTGGATGCGAAAATTGATGACGACAGCACCAACGGCAGTTTAGCCGGCAACCGCTTCCGTCTTCAGCCTGAATGGACTTCAAGCCTTGGGGTTATATACGAGGCGGCGCTTTCCAGCCAATACGCATTGCGTGGCTCTGTAGTCGGCACCTATCGGTCTGAAGTGTTCTTTGAGCCAGAAAATGCGCCGGTAGCGGGTCTCGATATTAGCCAGGATTCAGTCTCTTTAGTGAATGCGTCGCTGGGTCTTTATAATGACTCTGCCGACTGGAGTCTGGCGTTGAAAGCAACCAACTTATTCGACAAAGAATACCTGGTTGATGCCGGGAATACGGGCGGAAGCTTTGGTAACCCAACCTTTATTGCTGGTCCACCGCGTTTGTTTTATTTAGAGTTTACCAAGAAGTTTGGTATGTAAAACTGTGCTAAAACGAGAAAAGGGAACCTGTGTCATGGTTCCCTTTTTTATTTTACGAGCTAGAAACTAACTTCCCGTGTAGCGCGCTTTGTGCTTATTCACTACCCGATAGTCTTTGCTGCGAATCGTGTCCACGAATACCCATTCTGCTTCTACCGCGTCCTCGGATGCAAAGAGATTCATATAACCACGCTGATGCAGGTTGGTATATTTTAAGTCTTCTATAAGCGTAGGGAGTGCTTTTGCCAGCTGTTCTGCAGTTTTTGTGTCCAGACTTAGGTAAGTTTCCATTCCGGGAGATGATACCGAAGACGTGGCAAACTCCACCCCAATGTGAGCTCCATCTGAACTGCGCAGCTCGCTGTGCCACGCGTTATGAGTGTCACCGGCAATAACCACCAGCTGTTTATTGGCTTTTTGCGCCGCCCGGTAGAGCATTTCTCGTTCAATGGGGTAACCGTCCCATGCATCAAGGTTATAGGGAGTAACCTGAGTGACCATTGCCTTTTGCTGGGCTGTTAACTCTTCGCCGTTCTGCAGGCGCTTTTTAAGCTCTGCTATTTGTAACAGCAGTGGTGTGACTTTACTGCGGTCATCTGCCGCGAATGCGGCCGAAGGAAAGTTCATTTTCCCCATAAGCAATTGTTGACCTAAAACTTGCCAGCGCGCTGAGCTGTTATTCAGTTTATTAACCAGCCACTGTAACTGCTTTTTGCCCATGATGCTGCGGTCAGAAGACATGTCCTGCTGGAATTTTTGGGTATTGAACTGACCGCTTTCTGCATCGCGGTAGTCGTCATAATTCAGCTGTTTATCACGTCCGATAACGCGGGTATCCAGCATGATCAAATCAACTAAGTCACCGAATTTGAAATCACGATAAATAGTGAGGTTGGCTTCGCCCTGTGGCGGACGAATAGGCAGCCACTCATAGTACGCCTGAACCGCGGCTGCGCGTCTTTCAATAAAGCTGCCTTCATCTTCCTGGTGGTTTTCTGCACCGTTTTTCCAGGTGTCATTGCTAATTTCATGGTCATCCCACACGGCAATAAAAGGGGCATGTGCGTGCAGTGCCTGTAACCCTTCGTCGGTGCGGTAAAGCGCGTAGCGGCGACGATAATCAGTCAGGGTAAAAAGTTCTGTATTATTGTTGTCGGGTAAGCCGCGGCCAATTTCTTGTGAACCTTGGGTGGCGTAACCGCCTGCGCCATACTCGTAAATGTAGTCACCTAAATGAATGACCGCATCAATAGAATCGTCCTTTGCTGCTTCGGAGTATGGGTTAAAGTAACCGGCGGGGTAGTTAGAGCAGGAGAAAACCGCAAACTTCAGCGGTTTTAAGCCAGATTCAGGAAGCGTTTGCGTTTTGCCAGAGGGGCTTTTGGTGTTCTTACCTAAAAAACGATAGTAGTAACGCTGGTTTGGCGATAATTGAGTAACGTCGACTTTAACTGTGTAGTCTCTGCTGGCGCTTGTTGTGGCTGTTCCAGAACGAATGATACTTGAAAAGTTTTCATCGGCGGCCAGTTCCCAGCCCAGCGCTACTTGTTTTTCTGTACTATTTTCCGGCACGGCGCGCGTCCACAACAAAATGGCGTTTGAAGTTGGATCGCCACTGGCTACGCCATGGTCAAACTTGACGGAGCTGCGCTCACTGGTTTTGCCAACACTTGCACAGCCCTGTAATGCGGTTGATACGGTGACTGCTGCGCCCGTTGCTGCAAATAGCTTTAAAAAGTCACGTCGGTTAAATTGCTTCACTGTTTTACTCCATGCATTTTTCCCAGAGTAAAAGAAATTACTCCGTAAACATGAAGACTTAATGACAGTAAAGTGTTAGTTCAGTCTTAACTTATTCATCATCACTTTTGGGTTTAAGCTCCAGCGCTTGTACCGCCGAACGAACGTCCTGCCCTGAGGTTTCCTGAAAAACCTGTAAGTCAAATTGTGGCAGTATGGCAAACAAGTGATCAAAAATGTCGGACTGAATACCTTCGTAGATTTCCCACGCGGTATCGTTACTAAAGCAGTACACTTCAATGGGCAAACCCTGAGGCCCCGGGTTTAACTGACGAACCATCAGTGTCATTCCTTCGTGTATGTCGGGTCGCTGCTTGAGGTACTGTTTCACGTAGGCGCGAAAGGTACCAATATTGGTTACCTGACGTCCGTTTATAGGGTCGAAGCCTTTCTTTTCCAGACCCGCGTTCCATTCAGATATATCTTTTTCTTTTTGTTCCAGATAATCGCTAAGTAGCGAGAAACGTTTCAGCTTTTTCTTCTGCTCAGCGGACAAAAAGTGAATACTGTTCTGGTCAATGTATAACGCTCGTTTTATACGGCGTCCACCGCTTTCCTGCATGCCCCGCCAGTTTTTAAACGACTCGGAAATAAGACGTTTGGTGGGAATGTTCGTAATGGTTTTATCCCAGTTTTGAACCCTAACCGTATGCAGTGCCACATCAATGACATCGCCGTCAGCGTTTAACTGGGGCATTTCAATCCAGTCGCCGACACGAAGCATGTCATTAGATGAGAGCTGAATACTGGCAACCAGTGACAGAATGGTGTCCTGAAATACCAGCATGGCAACCGCACCCATGGCACCAATTCCTGATAGCAGAATAACCGGAGAGCGGTCCAGCAATGAGGCAATAATGAGAATAGTCGCCACCACATAGACCACTATTTTCGCAATTTGCAGATAACCCTTTATTGGCTTTGTATGCGCGTCAGGCTGACGACTGTATATTTCGTTAACGCTAGTCATGGCCGCGCTAAACGAACGCGCCAGAGTCAGGATGAGGTACGCAATACTGATGTTGCGTATGATTGTGGTGGCGGTTTCCGGTAAGTCCGGCACCAGATAAATACCACCGGACAGCACTAACGCAGGAACAACCTGAGCCAGGCGGCTGACAATAACGCGAATGCCTATACCCGGGTCACTGCCCAACTGGGTTTGAGACAGCAGACGGGAAATACCACGCAGTAAAACGTGTTTGGTCACAAGCTGAGACAACCAAACCGCTATAACAAGGAAAAAGCAGGCTCCAATTGTGTAGGCCCAGGGTTGGGTTGCCGCCCAATCATGAAACCACTGCGGGTAATCCAGTTCCATCATAATTTTTGTTCCACCGCTGCTTTTAAGTCCTTTCTAAAGCCCAACATAAATACGACTTCTGCTACGACGAATAAGGGGCCAATGGCTAAGCCCATAATATCATCAACAAAAGCCGGTTTGCGGCCTTCAAAATAATGGCCGATAAATTGAAATACCCAGCCGACAACAAACAGACCAATGCTCCAGCTAAGCCATAAGCTGGTTGGTAATGCGGCTATGTCGCGGCCAACTGACAGCGACAGCCATAGCAAAATGGTCATGAGCAAACCTAACTTGATATCCAGACGGATATAAAAAATAACCGCCGCCAGAACAACTAAGTTGGCGGGGGTAATCAAAAAGTAGTCCAAGGGTAGCGCAGGCCGTGATAATAAACTAATGATGCCGACAACAATCAGTGGAATACCGACAAGATGAGTCATGACATTCTTACGGTTCCGATGATAAGCCGCATACTGTGCCAGGTGATCAACGATGGTTTTCATAGTCTGTGCCGCTTGATAGCAAAATAGAGGCTTAGATTGCTACGCACATGGCTTGATGTCAATGGAGCTCAATGTTTTAAGCTTCTATTTTTCTATTGCCCGGCCGTTCACTTACCGCTAACCTAAAGCCTTTATTTTTTGGCGGTCATTGAGTAGGGGAAATCCGGTGGCGTTTGATTACGGTTCGATTGATTTAGGGTTAAAAAACCCGTTTAAAACCGAAGGCTTAGTAACCAGCCTTCGTGGGCTTATACAATCGCTGGTGGGCGTTTATTTGCTAGTAGAGGGCGCAGGTTCGGTAAAGCAGGATCAGATTATGGGTTGGGTCTTAGCCATTTTTGGTATTTTGCTTCTTGGTGTCGGCATTAAGGTACTGAGCGGCGGTATTATGGCTATGTTGCGTTACTTTGTCGGTCGTAACCATCCTACGTCACTTGCCCGCAACTTTAGTAAGTCTGAAGCCAGTACCGCGCAGGAGGAATCCCGCTACGTTGCCTATAATGATCAGGCACTGGAAGAAATGCTGATGGGTCGGAAGAACTCGACCTTTAAAGAGCCTGAAGGGTTACTGGCTCGCCTTGCGCATACGGTTTTTCCTAAACTGCTCTTTATGCCTTACCCGGTACGTAATATGGCACAACGCCTGTTAGGTGCCTGGGTACGTACGTTAACGGCAATGATTGCTTTTGGTTTTGTTGCTTTTGTTTCTCTGGCGGGTTTTGCCGGAGACGCCGGTGAACTGGCGTTCCCTGTCTATACGGTGTTACTGACGCTTTACATCATGCATGTGTGGAAGGCGGCTGGCAAAGCGATATCCCGCGCTGCTGAGCTTTCTATTGAATCTATGGGCAGCGGCGATTTAGTCAAAACTATTGCCTTTGCTTTGTTGTTGCCTGTTGCCGTTGGCCTTGTCGTTAGCTGGTGGATGGCGGCAACGAACGTTACAGCGGCCACCGTTGAACAATATTTTGCGGCTCTACCAGACTTTCATGCTGGATGGTATTTGTTTGGTATTTTTGTCGGCGCTTTGATTTGTACTGCGGTTACCGTTGTCTTGCTGAAAAAGCGTTTAGCCGATGCGAATCCAGTTTCTGAAGTCTCTGAATTACGGGAAAACTGGCAGGAGTCGGTACACCCTAAAGAGATTTTTATTAACCTCGATAATCTGGTCATGGCAAATCGTCGTTATCGCGAAGTGCCAAACCGGGTGTATCGTGAACTGGATCCTAACTTACAGGAACAGGTTGACGGCAAAGGTGCCTTTAGTGGTGAGATGATTCAGGAAATTCAACCTCGGGTAAAACCTATGGGGTTGGGCGCGTTATTTGAGAAGTCGCGCTTGGTCAGTTTGTTGCTGGGTAATAGCTTGTTCATTATCGGTGTGGTTTTTACGTTTTTCTTAGCCTATGCAACAGTCGATGTGGTCAAACTTCTTGATAGCATGAACTATAGGTTGACTGAAGAGACTCCCTATAGCGACTTAATGACCTTAGCAGGCGTAGTCATGACTGCCGTTCATTTTTATCTTATTGGCTATGTCCTGCGGGCATTTGCGGGTTTAGCCGCTAATATCGCGCATCTGTTTTATGCGGAAATTCAGTTTGAATCCATGCTTATTTACTTTAAGTGCGAAGGAACCTTTACTGAGTCTAAAATTTCAACCGGTACCGGTATTCACGACAGTACTCGCTCAGAGAATACGCTGGTTCGCAGTAGTATTACTCCCTGGGTTATCGTGTCACGTATTGTGTCGACAACTTTTGCTGCAACCGGAATGAAAAATCTGGAGCATCCGCGACATATTCTGGAAATGCATAAATCGGATGACGAAATGGCGTCTATCCGTAAGGATGTTATCGACTTCCTGAAAGACCGCGAGTCTATTGCTTCTATAACCAGTAATCGCGATTTGGGCAATGCCTCACAGATACATCAGTTAAATGAGCAGACCCGCGCCATTCCAACAGACCAGGACAGATTGCAGCAATCGCAGTCGAAGACTTCTGATGAAGAGGCCGCTGGTTACCTTCGTCAGCAGGAAGAATTGGGCTCAGACAACGACTCTGATACCGACAAAAATCGTTAATTTCCAACCTTAAAAACCGCAGGCGGGTGCGTTGCCCGTCTGCACCTGCTACCAAGGTCGTAGTGCAGCAGCATAAAGTTTCATGGAAACTGTTCGATAATTATACATGGTACGTTGCGTTTTTTACGCCTTACGGAAGCAGATAAATGTCCACAGTTGATGTGAAACCTCCTTTATTGATAACGGCTTTGGCAATAGCCGCCGGTGTCCTTGTCCTTGCTTTTGTGCCCTGGTTGTGGCTGCAGTTATGTCTGCAAAGCTTATTATTTATTGCCCTGAGCTGGTTTTATGCCCGTTATTTTAGCGCCGCCGGAATAGCGGATGATGAAGAGCCCTCTGAGGGAGACGGCACGGATCAGCTGGCCGAAAACTCCGGTAAAAATGCAATAGCAACGGCAGAGCTTAGTTTTGCGATAAGCCGTTTTAAATCCGTTTTGGCAGATATTGTCGAGCGTTTGAAAGAAAGTGTGGATAACTCGTCACGAGTGAGCGAACGGGCGAAGGGAATAGAAAGCTTTTCATCGGAAGTGGCTGTTGCTGCAGAGCAAACCAAGCAGATAAGCCACGAAGGCCGCGAGAGAATAAAGCAACTCACTCAGAAGATAGCTCTGGTAGTGGCGGACAGCCGAGAAAGTGCGGAAGCGGTCAGAGGTCTGCAGGCTAAAGCCGATGATATTCGTAAAGTGACCCAGGTTATTGACAGTATTGCAGAGCAAACCAACTTGCTGGCGCTGAATGCATCGATAGAGTCGGCGCGTGCCGGTGAACATGGTCGTGGCTTTGCGGTTGTAGCCGATGAAGTCAGAACGCTGGCCGGACGAACTTCGGATGCAACCGTAGAAGTGAGTAATTTGGTGGAAGCGATTCATAATGAAACCACGGTTGCGGTCAATAATATTGAGCAACTGTCAAAGCACATTGAACAGCAGTCGGAAACAACCGAGGGCATTGTTGAACAACTGGCCAGCATTGTAGAACAAGCCGAAACCGTGGAGCAGCAACTGCAAAAAATTACCGGGTTAATGGGTGAGAACGCAGAGGATCTTTCCCGTAATGGTGAGCTTCTGCATTCTGTAAACTCAGACTTATCTGAACAATACCAGCAACTGGATGACGTAAGCGGGCAGGCCGAGCAACTGGAATTGCAGTCGGAGCAATTGTTCGCGCACTTGGTTGAAAATGATGCCGATGCTGAACATAAAGTGATTTACCAGGCCGCAACCGACGCCGCTAAACAAATTGGGCAACGTTTAGATCAGGCTATTGAGCAAGGCGAGCTGACGTCCTCTCAACTGTTCTCCCGGGATTATCAAGCGGTTCCCGGAACCGAGCCGGTAAAATACAAGACACCATACACGGAGTTTTTCGAGAGTATATTACCCGCTATTCAGGAGCCTACTCTGAAACGACATGAACACATTATTTACGCTATAGCCACTGACCCGAAAGGCTATGTAGCGCGGCACAACGATGCGTTTAATAAGCCGTTAACAGGTGATCCGAAGAAAGACCTGGTCGGCAACCGCTCGCGTCGGCTATTTAATGACAAAACCGGGGCACGTTGCGGAGCTCACACGCAAACGTTATTGTTACAGACCTACAAACGCGATACCGGCGAGGTTATGCACGACTTATCGGTACCCGTTTATGTAAATGGAAAACATTGGGGCGGCTTCCGTATCGGCTACAAGCCGCTGTAGCCTGACATTCATGTCAGGTGAGATATAGTTCCTGACGTAAACGTCAGGCTACAAAGCACCAAGCGAGAATAGGCAACTGAGCAGTATGTCACACGATACCATTGCAATGAATAAAGAGCGGCAGGACTTAAGTGGCCTGGAGGCTGTCTGGTTATTTGGTTATGGCTCACTGATTTATAAAGTCGACTTTCCGTATCTGGAACGGGCGGCTGCCTCAATACAAGGTTGGTCACGACGTTTCTGGCAAGGGTCGCACGACCATAGAGGCACACCAGAAGCTCCGGGCAGGGTACTGACTTTAACAGAAACTCCGGGTGAAGAATGCACGGGAATGGCCTACAAAGTCTCACCCGATGTGTTCGAGCATTTAGATCATCGTGAAAAAAACGGTTATTTAAGATTTACTACGCCGATGAGTTTTCGTGACGGCAGCCAACAAGAAGGCCTTGTTTATATTGCGACAGAAGACAATGAAGCGTTTCTTGGCGAGGCTACGGCGTCGGAAATTGCCAGCCATATCGCTCGTTCGTCCGGCCCCAGCGGGCCCAATGCCGAATACCTGGTCAAGTTGCAGTTGGCGCTACAGCAACTGGGCGTCAACGACCCTCATATTACTGAGGTTTATGAGGCCTTAATGGCAGACCGGGCTAGTTAGTGTCCTGAGTAAATACGGTGTCGGCGGTTTGCGGTAACATGTAAAGCTTACCCTGCCAGTAGTGGCAACCAAATTCGGCGAGTGTATCTAACTGTGCTTGGTTTTCTACGCCTACCGCTTGTACTTCCAACCCCAGCTCTGAGGTCATGCGAATAACCGCACGCACCAAATTGCGCGAGCGTTCGTTAGTATCAAGATCGCGAATAAACTCTCTTTCTATTTTAATTTTGCTCACCGGCATGGTTTTCAAATGCAGCATGCTGGCAACGCCTTTACCGAACCGGTCAATAACCAGAGTTATACCAAGCTGATGTAACTTCTCAATAATTTCCAGAGTGTGCGGCAGGGGTTCTTGTAAGCTGCTTTCACTTAAATCAAATTCCAGTTTTGCCGCTAGCTTTGGGGTCTTTTTAACAAACTGGCTGACTGTCTGATAAAGCTTCTGTGAAATTTGCTCGGTTGCCAAATTAATACCGATTTTTCCCGGAACGGTGTTTTGCTCCTGCCAGAGATCAATTTGCTCGATAACCTGTTCAACCACCCATACTCCCAGGGTGTCCAGCATGCCATTGGCATCAAATTGTGGCAGGAACTGGTCGGGTTTTAATGAGCCAAGGTCGGGGTGCTCCCAGCGCAGCAGAGCCTCAACGCCGACCACCTGATGCTGCATATTAAGAACGGGTTGATACACCAACTGCATTTGCCCGGTTTGCAACACACTGCGGACGTCTTCTTCTAATTGAATTTCATCGTAAGAGCGGGTTTCCAGCTCTTGTTTAAAGTAAGTGCTGCTCTCATTGTGCTCGTCTTTAGCAGAGTTCATTGCCAAATTGGCCTGAGCCAGAAGCTTTTCGGCATCGTAGCCGTCGAGTGGGTAAACGCTGGCGCCAATGCTGGCTGCCAGTTGCACCTGCCGCTGGCTGTCCGACAATATGAATGGCGGTTCGTACGCGGCCTGAATTTCCAGAATAATGTTCTGAATATCGATGTATTCAACAATATGATTCAAAACGACGGCAAATTCATCACCACCGAGGTTATAAAGTTTGGTACCGAAGGGAACGGCTTTTTTCAGTCTAAGCGCCAGGCGCTGTAAAATTTTATCGCCAATATGATGGCCATACTGGTCATTCACCTGATGGAAATGATTAACGTTCATTACAATGACGGCAGCCAATCTGTCGCTGGGCAATTCATCTAATAACCGGGTTAAATCCAGTGCCAGCGAGTTGCTGTTAGGTAAGCCAGTTAAGTCGTTAAAAAAGGCCAGCTTCTGCAATTGCCGCTGCTGCAATTTCATTCGGGTGACATCGCTTAAGGTCGCAATGTAGGCCGCTTCCCCGGGGAAACTAGCCGGGGCTTCACGAACGGTTAAAATGGCAGAGTAACGCTGATTATCTATATCGCGACCCACTATCAAAATACTCTGGTTACAGGGGAAGCCTCCGTCAATATCATCAATTTCCGTTGCTGATAGGAGTTCCTCGAGTCTTGAATTCAGACAGGCTGATTCGTTCAAGCCGGAAATGTCGGTAAATGGTGTATCAATCGCTATTACCCGACGGCGCCCGTCCAAAAGCGCAATGCCTGACAACACGTCATGCTCTGAGTTCTTCCCGGAATTAATGCTGGTGGTATCATAGTAGTCGGCAGAAATATTCGTCCAGGATCCCTGAAAGCGCAGCGGTTTCTGACTGCTACGGCGAACCTCGTCTCTAACCCAAACGTAATGCCCCTGTTGGTGACGAAAGCGATATTCACAAACAAATTGTTCTTCTTCAAAGCCGCGTAGAGCTGTTTTCTTTACTGTTTTTACGTCGTTAGGATGAATGTTGTTCAGCCACCAGCCCGGTGCCATTACCTCTTCTGTTGAGTATCCCAGAATGCGTTCGCAGTTTGTGCTTACCCAGTCGACGCAGAAGCCGGAATCGAGAGCCCTAAGCTCGTAGTGTACGGTTGGGCTGTTACCGAGATAGCTATGCAGTAACTCACGAGACTTTTTAAACCGTAAAAACCAAATGCGGCGAATAAAGAAAAACAGAAAAATGATGGATAGTGCGACAAACGCCCAGGGCTCCCATTGAATTAAGGTGCTTTTCGTGTCGGCTTCCACCGGTAACTTAGGAATTAAGGCGTTAGCGCCTATTTCCCAGATGATAGCGGCTATTATATAGCTGAGCGCCAGAATAACTTCCGGTCGTTTGAAAAATCGTTTACGCGATGCTCTATGCAGTGTTAACTCTCTTTCATTTCTCATTATCGTATCCGTGCCCAGGGTATTTCTGATTTCTTCAATGACTTACTGAGAATAGAGCCTTGTAATTCTTCACACCCTATTTGCTTTAACAGTAGTAGCTTAGCGCGATCATTGATGCCCGTAGCTATGGTTGTTAAACCTCGCGCTCTGGCCATTTTGACCATAGAGGCTAACTCTCTTTTTTGATCGCTGTGAGACGTGGCTTTTTGCACTAATTCCTCAGACAGTTTTACCGCATCTACAGGCAGCACAAACAGCGACTGTATAGTGGAGCGGCCTTCCCCAAAATGCGAGGCAATAACATTACAGCCAATGCTGCGTAGACGTTCCAGATAGCGTTTCGATTTGTCTGACAGTGACATTAAGGCTCGTTCACTGACCTCTATATTAATATTTTGTGCCGGAAATTTGGTTTCCTGCAGCTCGTGCGCTAACACATTGAGTACAAGCGGGTCGACAATGTCATTAATGGTCACGTTAATAGCGACGCGTACAGTCACTTTTTGTTTTTGCCATACCCGCAGGTCTTTAAATGTGCGTTGAATAATCCATGACGTAAACTGCTGAGTTAAAGATGCTTCTTCTATCATTGGCTTAAACTCTTCCACACTCATGCTACCGCGTTTAGGGTGTACCCATTTCGCAGACACTTCCAGTACAGAGAAGTAGCCGGAATTAGTATTGAGCCGAGGCTGGTAGTAAAGCTGAATGTCGTTATTCTTCATTGCTTCGTTAAACTGACGCGAAAAAGTGACTTCTTCAATCTGGTCGATGGCCTCGTCTTGTTCCAGAAACGAGAACTGTTGTTTCTTTTGGAAAGCGTTAAAGGCGTGTGACTGAGCTTCGTCGAAAACTTTCTGGTGGTCTTCTTTAAGTTGTTCTTTTTTCACCCTAAGCACACCAGCGGTGCTGTCCATTTGATAAGAAACACCGTCAATGACTATGGGTTGCTCCAAAAAGCTTTCTATTTTTTGTTGAAGTTCTTTTGAGTTTTCTTCAGCTTCAGAGCGAACCCCAACCAATTCGTTTCTTGATGTCTGACCAACTTGTACCTGGTCTCCAAGGAGTTTTTTCAGTTGAACAGCCATTTGCTTAACAAGTTCGTTGGCTTTTTCAGTTCCTACTTGCTGCTGAATTTTGTCCATATTCTGTAAGCGGAAGTTAAAAATATCGACCAGGTCATCGGGTGAACTGTCTTTTCTATGGCCAATGCTTTCTAACTGTTTTAGTAGCGCGTTGATATTGGGAAGGTCGGTTCCCTGGTATTTGAAATTGGCCGTTTGTTCGGCACCACTTAATTCTTTTATGACTTTGGCAACCATTCCCGCCATAGTGGCCACAAGAGTATAGGCGACCATACGGAGCATCCAGCCGCCGACAATTTCGTTGCCGCTTATCAGCGACTCGGAAAAAGAAAAGGGGCTGAGTAATAGGCCACACATGAAACCAGCCAGGGCACCAATGCGTGACCCCAGCAGTAAACCGGCAAAAATTAATGGAAAGTAAAGTAGGTGCTCGTAAAGGCTCGGAAGCCCGCCCGTTATCTCAATGACCCTGATAATAGCCGCAATCAGTATCGCCAACACGAAGCCCATGAACACCTGTTTTTCGGCGTTCATCTCGGTGAAGTTGACGACACTTTCTTTGAGCCAGCTGGTAAAGCTGTTTGGGTCTTCCAATTTAGGCATTTATTCTTATCAGTTGTGATAAATTAGGCAGTTAGCTATCTTGAGGTTGTTATCAATCTTAACTTCTGTCAAGTATTTAAGCCGAGAATCATTAACATCAAGGAACCAGCTATGCGGGAATCTTTAGAACGGCGGTCATTTTTACTGACATTGATTTTAGTCAGTATCGCCTTCGCCTGGGTACTTATACCGTTTTGGGGAGCTATTTTTTGGGCTTGTGTGGTGACTGTTATTTTTTACCCGCTACAACAAAAACTGAAAAAGACGTTTGGAGACAAGCCCAACCGGGCAGCTCTTGTAACCTTGCTGATTGCATTGGTTATTGTGGTGATTCCGGCGCTGGGTATTTCATATTCCTTTGTGCAGGAGGGGGTTAGTTTTTATCAGCGGCTGGACGAAGGCAAAATTAACCCCGGTAAGCTCTTTGATGATATTCAAAAGGCGTTTCCGGTTATTAGTGACTTGCTTGCTCAGTTTGATATTAAAGCCAGCGATGTACGGGAGAAAATATCATCAGGAGCCGTTAGTGGTAGTAAATTTTTGGCAGAAGAAGCGTTAAGCATCGGTCAAAATACATTCTCTTTTATCATTAGCCTTTCGCTAATGATTTATTTGACCTTTTTCCTTTTGCGGGACGGTCACTTGCTGATTGACCTTTTAGTAAAAGCGCTGCCTTTGGGCGATGAACGAGAACGTAAGCTGTTTACTAAATTTGCAGAGGTAACTCGGGCAACAGTGAAAGGAAACATTGTTGTGGCAATAGTTCAGGGCACATTGGGTGGCATAATTTTCGCGTTACTGGGTATTCCCGGAGCCCTGCTGTGGGGTGTCGTCATGGCCTTTTTGTCGTTAATCCCGGCGGTTGGCGCGAGTCTGGTATGGCTACCTGTATCTATTTATTTGTATGCGACAGGTAACTGGATAGCCGGCACCATTCTGGTGGCTTACGGGGCAATAGTTATTGGTTTGGCCGACAACGTACTGCGCCCGGTTTTGGTAGGGCGTGATACGAAATTACCGGATTATCTGGTGCTGTTTTCTACCTTAGGCGGTTTATCGCTGTTTGGTATTACCGGGTTTGTTTTAGGGCCGCTGGTTGCGGCCCTGTTTTTGGTGTTCTGGGATATCTTTATGAACGAGTTTAATAGCGTTTCTTAAAGTTGTGGGCGCGAGTATCCCCCAACACTGCCGTTGGGGGATAACACCCATTGCCACAACTGGATGTCGCGCGCACGGAATGCACCAGCACAGGACAGCAAATAGTATTTCCACATACGATAAAATTCGTCATCAAACTGTGACTTAATAGATGGCCAGGCTTTATCGAAGTTTTCAAACCAGGCCATTAAGGTTTTATCGTAATCGGCACCAAAGTTGTGCAGGTCTTCGCAGACAAACTTTTCTTCCAGTGCCGTTCCTATTTGTGAAATAGACGGAATTTCGCCATTCGGGAAAATGTACTTGCTGATCCACGGGTCGGCTGCGGTATCACTGACGTTTTTACCAATAGTGTGCAGCAGGAACAGGCCGTCTTCTTTGGTGCAGCGCAGAGCGACATCTATATAGTCGTCGTAGTTCTTCTGACCGACATGCTCAAACATTCCTAAGCTGATAACGCGGTCAAACTGTTCGTCCAGCTCGCGGTAGTCCTGTAGCCGGAATTCTACCGGAAGACCTTTGCAGCGCTCTTTGCCAAGGGCTACCTGCTCTTTGGATATAGTGACACCAACACATTCGACACCGTAGTTTTCAGCGGCATACTGCATGAAGCTGCCCCAGCCACAACCAATATCAAGAACGCGCATGCCTGGCTTCAATCCCAGCTTTTTACAGCACAGTTCAAGTTTATGCCGTTGTGCTTCGTCAACGTCTTTGGCTTTTTCCCAGTAACCACAGGTGTAAACCATACGCTCATCGAGCATAGACTGATAAAGGTCATTGCCCATGTCGTAATGATGCTGACCAACCTCCCAGGCTTTGGATTTACTTTGTAAGTTGAAGACTCGGCTTTTTAAGGAATGGAAAATAAGGCGGGCGGGGTTAACTTCATCCTGAATGCCGGAGCGCAGTAGCTGGAAGAAAAACTGGTCAAGCGATTCGGCGTCCCACAAACGAGCCATATAAGATTCACCCAAGCCAAGATTACCGCGCGACAGTGCCTGATCAAATACGGTTTCATCGTGAACCTGCATATCCCAGGCTCTGTCACCGTTAATGCGGATATCTGCTTTTGCTAAAAGCTCTTCAACATACTCTCGTGATGTCGACATATTTGTTCGCCCATTCCGGAAAATGATGGTTAAAAACGTTATCAAGAATGGGCGAAACTGGCAATAAAAAGCCTTTTACCCGTCTTTTTTCGACGTAAACTCAGGGTAAGCTTCAACGCCGCAATCGACTTGATCTAAGCCGATATATTCCTGCTCTTTAGTTACACGAATGCCCAATATTAGCTTCAGTATAGCCCAGACAATAAGACTACTGAAAAACACCCAGCAGAAAATGGTACCGACACCGGCTAACTGAATAACAAAGCTGGCACCGTCATCGCTGAGCGGCACCACAAGGGTACCGAAAATACCGACCACACCGTGTACCGAAATAGCACCGACCGGATCGTCAATGTGGAGCTTATCCAGCCCAATAATGGAGAGCACGACAATAAGCCCCGCAATAAAGCCGATAACGCCGGCAAGCCAGGGTTCTGGGGTAACAGGTTGTGCGGTAATGGCAACCAGACCGGCTAAGGCACCGTTTAAAATCATGGTTAAATCGGCTTTTTTCCACAACAGCTTAGTAAATAGCAGCGTGGCGATAGTGCCAGCTGCGGCCGAGGTATTAGTGTTTACCATGGCGCGGGCTATGGCATTGGCATCGTCAACGGTGCTTAGCGCTAACTGTGAACCGCCGTTAAAACCAAACCAGCCAAACCAGAGAATGAAGGTACCCAGCGCGGCCAGTGGCATATTAGAGCCGGGTAAAGCGTTGATACTGCCATCACTCAGGTATTTACCGGAGCGCGGGCCAAGTAAAAGAACCGCAGCAAGTGCCGCTGATGCACCGGTTAAATGCACAATGCTGGAGCCGGCAAAATCGACAAAGCCCCATTCTGTCAGCATTCCACCGCCCCAGGTCCATAAGCCCTGTACCGGATAAATGACCGCACTAAGCACGACACAGAACAGCAGAAAGCTCATTAGCTTCATACGCTCGGCAACGGCACCTGAGACTATCGACATAGCAGTAGCAACGAACACCATCTGAAAAAAGAAATTAGCGTCAGCCGCGTAAGCTGAGGTTGAAGGATCGGGGTACATGACTTTGTAGCCGATAACCAGGTAAACAATACAGGCGATGGCGTAGAGCACGATGTTTTTGGTCAGAATTTCGGTGGTGTTTTTGCTTCTGACCAGACCCGCCTCCAGCATGGAAAAACCAGCCGCCATCCACATAACCAGCGCCCCGGATATGAGTAAGTAAAAGGTGTCTACCGCGAAAGTGAGTTGTTGTATGTTTTGTGCTTCCATGATGGGCTCCTTAAAGGGCGTCTTGGTCGGTTTCGCCAGTGCGTATGCGAACGCATTGCTCCAGCGGCATAACGAATATTTTTCCGTCGCCGATATTGCCGGTATGAGCCGCGGCAATGACTACTTCCAGAGCTCGTTCGACGGTTTCGTCGGGAACCGCCAGTTCAATTTTCATTTTGGGCAGGAAGTCGACTTGATATTCGGCGCCCCGGTACAGTTCGGTATGCCCCTTTTGACGTCCTACTCCCCGGACTTCGGTTACTGTCAGGCCTTTACAGCCAATTTCAAACAGCGCTTGCTTCACATCCTCCAGCTTGAAGGGTTTGATTAACGCAACGAGCATTTTCATGGTGCTTTCCTTATTAAAATATTGTTAAGCAACCCTTTAACTTCACGAAGCGTGCCAGAATTTAACTAGCTGATATTTATGAATAAATAATATTTACGTAATTTTTCTGCACAAAAAACGTGCGCCCCTTCTGTGCATTGCACCAAAAGTGCTATTGAACCAAAAGGGTACAGGGGAGATACTATTTACCTACAGTAGCGAATGATTAAGGGTGCAGTGGCATGAGAGTTGGCGCGCGGCAGAGCGATCTTATCGGGCAGACGGATTTACTTCGTATACCGTCGCTGTCTGATTTAACCGGATGCGATATCTTTATTAAATGCGAGTTCCAGAATCCGGGCGGCTCCATTAAGGATCGCGCGGCTAAGCAACTGATTGATGACGCTATGGAACGCGGCGAGTTAAAGCCGGGTATGACGGTGGTTGAAGGTACCGCCGGTAATACCGGTATTGGCCTGGCTGTTGTGGCAAAGTCTTACGGCTTGCGTATGTTAGCGGTCATGCCCAATGACCAGACACCGGAGAAAGAGCGCATGATCCGCTTGCATGGCGGTGAACTGATGGCGGTTGATCCGGTTCCTTTTAAGAACGAAAACCACTTCTACCATACGGCGCGCCGTTTAGCGGAAGAACGCGATGATTGCTGGTGGGCTAACCAATTTGAAAACACCAGTAATGCTCGTGCGCATTACCTTCATACTGGCCCGGAAATATGGGAACAAACCGAAGGGAGAATTGACGCTCTGGTGTCTGTGGCTGGAACCGGTGGCACCATTGGTGGTAACTCTCGCTTCTTAAAAGAGCAGAACCCGGAACTGGATGTTTGGGTGGTTGACCCGGATGGTTCCGGTATCTATGAGTTTTTACGCAGCGGCGAATATGTGTCGAATGGCGGCTCTATGACGGAGGGCATTGGTATTATGCGGCTAGTGGATAATTTCCGCCAGGCACGTATTGATCACGCGGTTAATTTGCCCGATCAAGATTTAGTGACTTTGTCACGTTATATCCGAGACGAAGATGGTATTGTTCTGGGGAGTAGCTCGGCGCTAAACGTGGCTGGTGCGTTGGCCGCAGCTTTACGAAAAGGTCCGGGACACCGCATTGTGACCTTTTCCTGTGACTTGGGTGAACGTTCGGTGAGTAAGCTGTACAACCCGGAATATTTGCGCGGACGCGGGTTAAACCCTGACCCGGAACCCATTGACGTATTAATGACGCGTTATCGCGAGCTTGGCGATAAGGTACTAGAGGTTAACTGGAACAATGACTAAACGTATTTTTGGGTGTTTGTTTTTATTGGTATCAGCAACCGCAGTTCAGGCGCAGGACGAGACGCCGGATGCGCCGTTCCATGACCTTCAAGTTCCGCAGTTTCTGGACATTGCGCACCGCGGTGCTTCCGGTTATTTACCCGAGCACACTCAGGCCAGCACCGTTATGGCTCATGGGCTGGGAGCGGACTTCATAGAGCAAGACGTGCAACTGAGCCGTGACAGCGTTCCGGTCGTTCTGCATGATGAAATTCTGGACCATGTCACCAATGTCTCCGAAGTGTTTCCGGAAAAGCATCGTCCCGATGGTAAATACTATGTGGTCGATTTTTCGCTGGAAGAGCTTAAACAGTTAACTATGGTCGCCCGGCATAAAGATTATGAGCTGGTTTACCCTAAGCGATTTTCTCACCCCGATGTTCACTTTCCTATACAAACGCTGGATGAGGAAATCAAACTGATTCAGGAGCTGAATCGCGTTCGGGATATGTCGACAGGCATTTATATCGAGATCAAATCTCCGCGCTGGTATCAGCAGCAAGGGTACGACGCGACGGCGGCCGTGATGTCTGTCCTGGCTCACAACGGATACCACGACAAACGGCCAACACCGGTTTATCTGCAGTCTTTTGACCCGGAAGTGTTACGTCGCTTAAAGCGTGAATTTAACTGGGACTTTCCGTTAATTCAGCTGGTGGGTGACAATGAGTGGGGAGAGACCGATATTGATTACAGCGCCATGCGCACGGGCGCCGGGCTGGAGTCAGTAAAAAGCTACGCTGAAGGTGTCGGCTTGTGGGTAAACCACGTATTGACCGGAGTGAATGAAAACGGTGAGCCTGAATGGGACAGTGTTTTAAAGTCAGCGGAAGAGAAAGGTCTGGATGTTCATGTTTATACCTTGCGGGCCGATGACTTACCCGAAGGCGTGGAGTCTCATGCGCAATTACGCCAGTGGTTAAAACAAGCTGGCGTAGAGGGCGTGTTTACTGACTTTCCGGATAAAAAGTAAAGCGCATTTTGAAACCGTCGCTGCCGTCATCGTAGTATTCCGGCAGAATATCGATGGTTTCGAAACCACAGCTTTGATACCAGTGAATAGCGGCCTTGTTGTCGCTTTTCACTTCCAGCGACATGGCATTAGCGCCGGCGGTTTTCGCCGAATTCAGCACTTCATTCATAAGCAGATTACCTACCCCTAAACCGCGAAAGCTCTGAGCTACGGCTATTGAGTACAGGCGCCATACTTTGCTGTTACGCCGGGTAAAGGCAATAGCATACCCGGCTAAATCGTTACCTGAACGTGCTACCCAGCAATAGTTATGGCTGGATTCAATTACTCGTTTAAAACTGCGACGACTAATGCAACTGTAATTAAAAGTTGCACGTTCTAAAGAAACTAATTGTTCAAGGTCGTTCTTGTCTGCCCGCTCAATGCGAAACTCAGTATTCATCCAGGCGTCGTCCAAAATCAGCCATAATCAGCCGGTACAGCTCATAACCTAAGTGTTTGTCTTCCACACCAGATTCAATTGACGGGTTGTCATTAATTTCAATAACAACAGGGCCTTGCGGTGTTTGTTTAATATCTACACCGTACAGGCCGTCACCTATTAAGCGGGTTGCCTGTAATGCCAGCCGCACCACATCTTTAGGAGCCTGATGCACGCCTAAAGTGGCAAAAGAACCGCTTTTACCTCGTGAGGACGACTCGCTGTGGTTATAAATTTGCCAGTGGTTACGCGCCATAAAGTACTGGCAAGCGTATATGGGTCGGTTATTCAGTACACCAATACGCCAGTCGTAGTCGGTTCTCATATACTCTTGTGCCAGCAGTATAGTGGACTGCTCGAAAAGCTCCGTTGCCACTTGTTTAAACTGGGCTAAGTCTTCTGCTTTTTCCACGCCAATAGAAAATGAACCGTCAGGAATTTTCAGCACAACCGGGTAACCCAAACGTTCGCCTATTGCTTCGTAGTCGATATCTGATTGGCTCAACAAGAGTTCTGTTTTTGGTGTCGCTACCTTATGTTTATCCAGTAACTCTTTTAAGAACACTTTATTGGCACATTTAACAATGGAGTCCGGGTGGTCAATGACGACCATACCGTTGGCTTCGGCTTTTTTCGCAAAGTGGTAGGTATAATGATTAATACGGGTGGTTTCGCGAATGAAAAGCGCATCGAACTCCAACAGACGATTGAAATCGTTTGCGGTAATCAGCTCAGCTTCAATATCGGCCTCTTTGGCGGCTTTTATAAACAATGACAGTGCTTTTTTGTCACTGGTCGGAATGGCTTCGTCCGGGTTATACAAAATGGCCAAATCAAAACGGTACTCTTTGCGGGTGCGCGCTTTGCGCCACACTCGTTTACTGAAATGATCCAGTGAGTTACCAAAAAAGCTTTGTTGCTCATCAGTTAACTGATTCAACGCACCTGATGTCAGCTTGTTAATATGCCAGCGACCGTTAAATTCCAGTTCAACTTTTAAAATAGGGCATGGGTAGCGCTCAAATATTTGGCGTGCAAAAGAAGCCAGTTCAGGCTGTTCGCATAAGCCAAAACAAATCAGTAGCGACAGCGACTTTTCGTCACGATTCTGCAAATATTTAGTGAGTGATCGGTCGGCGGTATTAATCAGTAACTGATAATGGGAAAAGTTGGTCAGGTCATTAATAGTCGCAACCGACGGCATAACTCTTTGTCCGCGAGCCTCTGCCAGCAGACTAACGTAGTAGCCGGTTGACAGGTAAGATAAGTCGTTACACAAATTTAGAACATGATAACGACTCTGCAAGTGTGCCGATTGTAAGTATTCACTTGCGGTGAGTAGGCTTTGACTAGGGTAATAAGGCTGCCAGTCGGCGGCGTTATCTATGATAAGGTGAACGTGTTGCTGCATGTCGTAAAGTACTCAGAAGTCGTTAAAAATAATGTAAGTTATTTGCTTATTATTTGCGTAATAAATGCAACTCACACTATATTAGAAAGACGACGGATAACAAGCAGATTTGCTGTTTTATCTTTTTCAAAGGAGTCAGGTGAATGCTGACAATTCTGGCAAAGCTGTTAAAAGCTTTGAATTCTGAAACCAGCGCCTGGGCACTGGCGTTAGCTGTAGTACTAGGAATGTTTATGGGGATAACCCCGCTATGGCGAATTCATAACTTAATAATTTTATTGGCGGCATTAATATTCCGCGTAAACCTCAGTCTATTCATTGTGTCTTTTGGTATTTTCTCGGGTATTGCTTACCTGCTGGACCCTTGGTTCCACAGTGTCGGTTTGAGCTTATTAGAAGCGTCAGGCTGGCAGGGCATTTATGAAGCACTGTATGCAACTGCCTTAGGACGTCTGTCCATGTTTAATCACACCATAACTATGGGTAGCTTTGTTATCGCTTTGATTGCCGCGCCGGTTGTAGCTGCGTTGAGTTACTGGATTATTGCCAATTACCGTAAAAGAATTCAGGCTCAAATAATGAAAATGCGCGTGGTGCAGGTTATTCGCGGTAGCCGTTTCTGGCAGATCTATACGGACTTGAGGGGGTGAGTATGAAGCGCAGTATCATTCGCTGGCCGGGACTGGCCGTTTTCGCCGGGTTCGTATTGTTGTTGGTCGCTATTTCCTGGTTGTTTCTGGACGCTATTATAAAAGTTACATTAGAGCACACGCTGGGAAGACTGAACGGCGCTGAAGTTAATATTGAGCGAGTGGAGCATAGCTGGGTACCTTTATCTCTGACTTTGGCCGGTATCCAGGTCACCGACCCTAATGCACCGAAAAATAACCGGGTACAGGTTGGTGAAGCTTCAGCGGACATCAGCCCTACAGAAATTGTGCTTGGCCGAACCTTAATTGAACAGCTGACTATGACCGGCGTTCGTGTTAATCAGCCACGGGAAAGCGAGGGTGACGTTTATGTCATGCCGGATCAGGAAGACGTGCAGAATTGGGCCAGTCAGTCCTGGGATAAACTGACCATGTCTTTACCTTCTGTGGACGATATTGTCAGCCAGGTTGATTTGCGTACAGAAACGGTGATTGATGAAGCCAAAGCTGCCTACGAGCAGCAAGAACAAGAGGTTAAAGCAGCTAGAGAAGCTTTGCCGAGTAAAGACAAAATAAAAGAATACGAAGAGAAAATTAAGCAAATTACCGAAGGCAAAGTAGAAGGCCTGGCTGATATTGCGGCGAGAAAAGAGGCTTTAGATGAGTTAAAAGACTCGATTCGGGCAGATAAAAAGGCGGTCAGCAACTTTCGTGATGAAGTGAAGCAGGCGAAAGAGGTGGTGCAACAGCAAATAGCCGACCTTAAGAACGCGCCGGGTAACGATATTGACCGAATTAAGTCGTTTTTCAGTCTGGACGGAAGTGGTTTAGAGAACGTGACTGGTTTGTTATTAGGCGAAAAAGCGCGGGAGTGGAGTAAGTACGTACTTCTTGCCTATGAACAGCTGGGGCCTATGCTGGCGCGTTCGGACAACTCTGCAACGGTAGAGCCGGTGCGCGGCGAGGGGCAGAGAATTTCCTTTGCCGATGACAACGCACCACCGGAGTTTTTAATTAAAAAGGCGCGCACCGAATTTATGGTTGGCGGTACGGTTATTGATGTCGACTGGCAAAATATTACCCACCAGCATAATTTACTGGGTCAGCCGACGACGTATCAGGCTCGGGCCGATAACAGCGACTTGTGGAATGCGTTTAACCTGAATGGCGAATTATCGCTGACTGACCTGGGCATTGATGCGAAGCAGCAATGGCAGTTAAAAGGCGCAAAACTGAATAACCTAAAGCTTAGTAATAGCAGCGAACTCAGTGCCAATATTTTATCGTCCATGATGGACAGTGATGGAACCGTGCTAGTTCGTGAGAATAAACTGGACGGGAAAGCCATGGTACGCATGCTGAATCTTGACTTAGAAGCCGAGGGCAGCAGCAAACTGACTTCTGCGGTTGCAGGTGCTTTAAAGCAACTACAGCGGTTAGATATTACCACCAACATTGGCGGTGATATTCAACGGCCATCGCTGAGTTTTGAATCCGATTTAGATGACCAATTAGGCGATGCGTTGGCTCAATCCGCGATGGGCGAGGCCGACGAAAAACTGGCCGAAATAAAAGCTGACCTTACTGCCAAAGTTTCAGAGCAATTAGGTGGTCAGCAAGGCTTGCTGGAAAATCTGACTCAATGGGACAATGAATCTGGTGAACAGAGCAAACAACTGGAAGAGCTGTTAAAAGCCAAAGTTGGAGACAGTCTTAAGGATAAGCTCAAGGGCCGCCTTTTGGGCGGCTCTTGAGTTCCATTTTTATAGCATAAACAATCCAATAGCCACGGCTAAACCCATTAATGGCACCACAACAGTTACTGCGGCAACCGCCCAATAAGCGGCGCTGTGTTTCTCGTTACAAATAGCGCGAATAGTGGTAACTACGTAGCCATTGTGGGGCAGCGAGTCGAGCGCTCCTGAGGAGATCGAAACAATACGGTGCAATTGCTCGGGGTTAACGCCCGCCGCCATGTAGTGCGGGCCTACTTCAGGTAAGGCGATAGCCTGCCCACCGGATGCTGAACCGGTTAACCCAGCAATAACACTTACTGCAACCGCTGCGCCCACCAACTCATTGCCTGGCAAGCTAGTCATGGCAGTAACGGCGGCATCAAAGGCCGGAGTTATTTTGGCGATGCTGCCAAAGCCAACCACTGCCGCAGTATTACCAATAGCCACTAAAGCCCCTGTGGTAGCTTCATGAATGGCGGTCTGGGGTTTGTGAAAATGCTTAAAGTTAATAACGGCAATAGCAATTACACCGCCCAGCAAAGCTACTATCAGGGCGTTTTGCTGCAAGGTGTCGTGAAAGGTAAAAGATAGCCCCAGAACAACTAACAGTGGAATTAAGCCACTAATGGGTGAGGGCAGTTTCCGCTCCAGCAATATCGGGTCGCCTTCACGTGCTTCAAACTTCTCACCATTAGCTATGGCGCGGTTAATAATCTTTCTTAACCACCAGTAGCCAAAGGTTGCCATTAATACTGCGACTACCAAACTGACTTCCCAGGCAGCATAAGGCGAAGTGCCGAGGTATTTTACGGGTATCCAGTTCTGGATTTCCGGTGAGCCGGCTGAGGTCATGGTAAAAGTGACGGAGCCAAAAGCCAGTGCTGCCGGAATAAAACGTCGAGGCAGGTTGGCATCTTTAAATAAACTGAGCGCCATTGGGTAAACCGAAAAAGCGACAACAAAAACGCTGACACCGCCATAGGTTAAAATGGCACAGGCCAGTACCACCGCCAGAACTGCCTGCTTGCGACCGAGTTTATTGATGATCCAACTCGCGACACTGTCGGCTGCTCCGGTATCCTCCATGAACTTACCAAATAGAGAACCGAGTAGAAACATAAAGAACCAGGCGGCAACAAAGCTGGCAAAACCATCCATATAAGCACTAACGAAATTGACCTCGCCGGTCAGTAGCGGCACTCCACTACACAACGCGACTATAACAGCGCACAGAGGGGCACTGATAAACAGGTTTACTCCTTTTAAAGTGAGTACGATAAGCAACACAAGGCCGCCAACCAGACCAATCATACTTAACATGAGTTACCCCGCGGATTAAAGAAACAAAACATGCTCAACATAGCTAATGATCCTGATGATCCCGGAACACGGGCAGTGACCAGTTAAACTTGATTGCTCCAAGTCTAATGAGCAAAGTTGAGGTCATGCCCGCAGCTAATGCTATTAAAGGTTGATAGGGCACAATCAGGACATAAACGGTAGCGCCGATAATACAGGTGGTGGCGTACAGTTCGCTTTTTAAGACCATTGGAATATCGCGCGCCAGAACATCACGCAGCATGCCGCCAAAACAGGCCGATATAGTGCCCATGATGATAGCGATAAAGGGCGGAAACCCCGCTGATAGCGTTTTCTCCGCGCCCATAGTCGCAAAAAACGACAGACCAATAGCATCTGCAACCATTAGTGTGTTCATAGGAATATAGGCTCTGAACCGCAGCCATATAATAGTGAGCAGAGCGGCGACAATTATGGTGTACAGATAGACAGGGTCATGTGTCCAGAAAACCGGTAACCCAAGAATGAGGTCGCGCGTTGTACCGCCGCCAATTGCTGTTGCTGAGGCTAAAACGAGTACACCAAAACCATCCATCTTTTTGCGAAACGCTAATAACGTACCGGCTACCGCAAAAACCGCGACACCGGCATGGTCTGTCCAGTAAAATATTAATTCCATGAGTCATCAAAAAGTAGCAATGGTATGGCTTAGTTTGTCATTAACCTTTATGGATTCCCAGCACAAATTGATTGGCTATTTAGACGTCATAATTTTATGATGGCACCAATTTAAAAGCTGCTGTTGGGCTAAGGAACAGCAAAATGAGTGCAACCGAGTACACGACAAAACATGTAGTTGACGATCTCGTTAGTAGCTATCAGCGAGTTCCAATGTTAGTGATCGCAGCGCATCCTGATCGGTCGCGGATTGGTGAACGCGCAGCGTTAATGGATTTGTACAATGAAGGAAGTGACTACCTAAGCAGGATAAAGCCTGAGTTTGCCAAAAATGGTAATGCTGGCAGAGCATTGCTTGATGAATTTATCAGCCGCTCTCCAATCATTTTTCAGCGCGAATCAGGTGGCCGTATTAAGCTAAAGGCGCATAGCACCAAAACAACAGTTACTATTGCCGGGCGTGGTGTTCAGGACGAATATATTCTGAAAGAAAGTGACCTGGATAACGGTGTCGTTATTGGCTTAAACCACCGCATCGTTTTACTTTTAAAGTTATTGCCGCTGCAAGACTCCTCGGTAGATGACAACGATGTGCTGTTTGGTATTAGCTCGGATATTCGTGCCATTCGGAATCGCGTTGCTCAACTGGCCGGGATGGACTTGCCTGTTATGATTAGAGGTGCTGTCGGAGTGGGTAAACAACAGGCGGCCTACGCAATTCATCAGGCCAGCGAACGTCGGGAACAACCTTTTATTAGTGTTAATCTGGCTGCCATACATGATGCAGTCGCAGAAGCTGAATTATTTGGTAGCTATCGAGGCGGTAGCCGGCAACCTGGCTATTTTGAGCAAGCCGGTAGCGGTACTATTGTGCTGGAAGACATCGAGGATGCCTCGCCGGGCTTACATCGTTTGCTTTATACCGTTCTACAAAGTAAATCCGTAGTACCTGTTGGTACAGAGGAAACGCTGCCAATTACTTGCCGTATTATGCTGACCAGTCATCAGGACTCTCGTGGCTTTGAAGAGAATTCAACGCTGTCCATGCTAATTGAAAAGCTTTCAGCTTATCAGTTGTTCATCCCGCCATTAACCGAACGTCGCGAAGATATTGGTTTGTTATTCGACTATTTTGTACGTGAGCAGTGGCGTAAGCTTTACGCTGATCGCTCTCATGATGTCAAAATTTCTGGTGAATTGATGAGCCAGCTGCTGACTTTTCATTGGCCGGGTAATGTACGACAGTTGCGCAACGTAGCGCGGCAGGTCGTTATTGATAGCCGTGAGCAAGAGCAACTGCACCTTGACCCGCAACTTTTATCTATGCTTAAGCCGAGCAACCCCGGGCATTGGGAAGATGAAACCAGCGTTCATCGTAAGCCCAACAGTGTTAGTCGAGATGAGTTACTGGAAACCTTGCGTAGCTGCCGGTTTGAGCTACAGGCTACAGCAAAAGCTCTGGGCATCTCACGGGCATCGGTATATCAGCTTATTCAGCGCTTTGAAGGGGTTCGTACAGCGCAGGATTTATCCGAAGAAGAGATTAAAAAGAGTTATGAACAGAACCGTTCCGATACTGAAAAAATGATGTGGGATTTGCAAGTGTCTCAAATAGGTTTACGGCGTCGGCTTAAAAGTTTGGGATATGATATTTGATAATACTGAGCGGCGTTAAACTTTCTGATAGTATAGCCGCCTTAGAAAAATTGAATTGCATTCTGGAGTAACTGTCCCCATATCGTGAGATGGTTATCCGAAATTTAATAATAAATTTAAATTAACTGAGGGAATTTTATGGACTTTTTTATTAGCTCAGCATACGCGCAAGACGCTGGCGGCCAAGGCAGTGGTGGTATGGAACTGATTTTCATGCTGGTCATGTTTGCGTTAATTTTTTACTTCATGATTTATCGTCCACAAGCAAAACGTGTCAAGCAGCATAAAGAGCTGATGGGTGCTTTGAGCAAGGGTGATGAAGTGCTGACTCAAGGTGGTTTGGTCGGTAAAATCACTAAAGTAAGCGAAGATAAAGACTTTCTCGTTATTGCTTTGACTGACGAGCTTGAAGTAACCATTCAGAAAGGTTCTGTGACTTCCGTTCTTCCGAAAGGAACAATGAAGTCTCTCTAATCTCTGACATTAGAAACAGGGGCACGACGTGTTAAATAAATACCCGTTGTGGAAAAATCTGCTGGTTATTTTTGTCGTATTGGTGGCAGCGCTCTATGCGCTGCCAAACATTTACGGTGAAGATCCAGCAGTTCAAATTTCCGCAAACCGAAATGCGACCATCGATACCAGCACCATGGATCGCGTAAAGAGCAGTCTGGAAAACGTTGGCATACAAGCTAAAAGTATAGCTTTAGAAGAAGAGCAGCTTTTAGTTCGACTGAATTCCGATGATGAGCAGTTAAAAGCCCGGGAGAGTATCCTGGAGAGTTTAGGTGATAACTACATAGTCGCTTTGAACCTTGCTCCTGCAACTCCTGAGTGGTTGAAGAGTGTTGGTGCTCAGCCAATGAAACTGGGGCTGGATTTACGTGGCGGTGTACACTTCTTGATGGAAATCGACATGGACGAAGCCGTTCGTAAAATTGTCGATGGTATGAAGGACACGATTCGTGCCGAACTGCGTGAAGAACGTATTCGTTACAGCGCTGTTCGTGTTAATGACACGACGGTTGAAATTGAGCTTCGTAATGAAGAAGCTTATGCAGAAGCTGCCAACTATCTGGATGGTCGTTATCAGGGTTACACCTTATTAGAAGATGACGAAAACCAACTGCTGCAATTGCAAATGAGCGAGCAGAAGCTTGCCGAAACTCAAGATTACGCAGTATCTCAAAATATCACCATTATGCGTAACCGGGTTAACGAGTTAGGTGTTGCCGAGCCGGTTATTCAGCGGCAGGGTTCAAACCGCATTGTGGTGGAACTACCGGGCGTACAGGACACGGCTCGCGCGAAAGAGATTTTAGGAGCTACAGCAACGCTGGAGTTCCGTATGGTTGATTCCGAGAACGACGTGCGTGACGCACAGAACGGTCGTGTACCTTTTGGCAGCGAGTTAATGCCAATGCGCGACGGCCCGGATCAATTGCTGAAAGAAGACGTTATTCTGACAGGTGACCATATTGTTAATGCTGGGGTTGGTTATGATGAGTACAACCGCCCGCAGGTTAATATTACTCTGGATGGCGCTGGCGGTAACAAGATGTCTTTATCGACTAAAGACAATGTTGGTCAGCCTATGGCTACCGTCTTTATTGAATATAAAGCCACAGACGAGCGCGACGAAGAAGGTAACTTACAGTTCACTAAGAACGCGGAAGTTATTAACGTTGCAACAATTCAGTCTCGCTTAGGCAGCAATTTCCGTATTACCGGGGTAGGCGCAAACGAAGCTCAGAATTTAGCGTTGTTATTACGCGCCGGTGCACTTATCGCGCCGATTCAAATTGTCGAAGAGCGTACTGTAGGTCCAAGCTTAGGTCAGCAGAACATTGATTCTGGTACTCAGGCAATTTTTTGGGGCTTTGTTTTAGTTCTTGCCTTCATGTTGTTGTACTACAAAAAGTTTGGTCTGGTTGCCAACTGTGCTCTGGCAGCAAACCTGGTTCTTATTATCGGTGTTATGTCGATGATTCCGGGAGCCACACTGACTTTGCCGGGTATGGCAGGTATTGTACTGACGGTTGGTATGGCAGTAGATGCCAACGTACTTATTTTTGAGCGCATACGTGAAGAAATAAAAGCGAAACGAAGCCCTCAACAGGCAATTCATCACGGTTATGACAGCGCCTTGTCGACCATTGCCGACGCGAACGTAACAACGCTGATTGCAGCGCTTATCTTGTTCGCTATTGGTAACGGCCCTATTAAAGGCTTTGCTATCACTCTTGCTATCGGGATTATAACGTCCATGTTTACTGCGATAGTCGGAACCCGTGCCATTGTTAACTCAGTTTGGGGCGGCAAAAAGCTGTCTAAACTGTCTATTTAGGGGGAGCCATGCAAGAGATAATTAAAACCGATGAACGACTTCCCTTCATGCGCTTCCGCGGAATTATGGGCATTATCAGTGCAGTACTGGTAGTGGCTTCCATAGTTTCGTTGTCAGTCAATAAGCTCAACTTTGGGTTGGACTTTACTGGCGGAACCTTACTTGAAGTTGGCTTTGATAGCGCGGCAGATTTAAGTCGTGTTCGTGGCGCATTAGATGAAGAAGGGTTCAGTGACGCAGTAGTTCAAAACTACGGCTCGCAGGAAGAGATACTGATTCGTCTGGAGCCTCGGGAAGGAGTAAAAGCGGAGCAGCTGGGTACCACAATACTTGAATCTCTGCGCACCGAGTTTGACCAAACCGTTGAAATGCGTCGTATAGAATTTGTTGGCCCAAATGTGGGCGACGAATTTATAGAGCAGGGCGGGTTGGCTATGCTAACCGCTTTAATCTGTATTCTACTTTACATTGCAATGCGTTTTGAGTGGCGCTTAGCCGTGGGCGCAGTGGCTGCGTTAGCGCACGACGTCATTTTAACCTTAGGACTATTCTCTGTATTACAGCTAGAGTTCGACTTAACGGTTCTGGCGGCCCTGCTGGCGGTTATTGGTTACTCAATTAACGATACGGTGGTGGTTTGTGACCGTATTCGGGAAACCTTCCGTAAGTTTGCTAAGTTAACGCCAGTTCAAGCCGTTAATCGGGCACTAACCGACACATTAAGTCGGACATTAGTGACCTCGTTGACAACGATACTGGTGTTATTGACCTTGTTCTTCCTGGGTGGGCCATTAATTCATGGTTTTGCTACGGCGTTATTATTTGGTGTGGTTATTGGTACCTATTCATCCATTTATATTGCCAGTACCGTCGCACTGAAATTTGGTGTTAGCCGTGAAGACTTAATGCCGCCGGAAGTGGAAAAAGAAGGTGCGGACCAAGATCCGCTGAACTAGCCTTACGGTATAATTTGATTGGAGTGCATAGACATGTTGGCCGTTGTTTCACCTGCTAAAAACCTGGATTACGAAAGTGACTTGCCGGAACTTAATGTTACTCAGCCACGGTTGCTGGATAACGCTGAAGAACTGGTTGAGGTTTGTCGGCAATTAAGTCCGCAACAACTGGGGTCGTTAATGAAAATTAGCGATAAGTTGGCGGGTCTGAATGCTGCTCGATTTGAGCAGTGGCAACGGCCTTTTAATGAAGACAATGCGCGCCCGGCTATGTATGCATTTAATGGTGATGTCTATACTGGCTTAGATGCTGCCAGTCTGAATTCAGAGGCCATTGATACGGCACAAAAGCATTTGCGGATTTTGTCTGGTCTTTATGGTGTTTTACGTCCCTTAGATTTGATGCAGCCGTACCGACTGGAAATGGGTAGTAAGCTTGATAACCCTAAAGGCAAAAACCTTTATGAATACTGGGGCGATACCATTACCCAGATGCTAAATGATGATTTGGCTGAGCTGGGAAGTTCAACTTTAGTGAACTTAGCTTCTAATGAGTATTTCTCGGCGGTTAAGCCAAAAGCATTAAATGCGGATATTATTACACCCGTTTTTAAAGATGAAAAAAATGGTCATTATAAAGTCATCAGCTTTTATGCCAAGAAGGCACGAGGACTAATGGCGCGATTTATCCTGAACCAAAAGCCAAAATCCGTGTCTGATCTAAAAGAATTTGATGCAAACGGCTATAGTTTCAATGAGGCTATGTCCAGCGATAAACAATTGGTTTTTTGTCGTGCTGAGCAAAAATAAAGGAGCGCACAATGAGTGACGACCAGGTTGAAACATCAACGGCAACAGAAGAAGCAAGTCGCAAAACGACTTGGATTGTTGTTACGCTTATTGTGCTGGCGGTTATCGCTGCCATAGTATGGTGGTGGCTGCCGGCTTCTGAAGACAAGAAGCAACAAACCGAAACGGTAGAGGTTGATCAGCAGCAATCAACAGAAGTTCAGGTTGAGGGGTATGAACAAGAGTCTGAAGAACCTGAGCCTGAAATTGAGCCAGAACCGATTCCAACCGAACCAGAATCTGAACCGGAACAAGAGCCGGCTGAACCTGAGCCCGAACCTATTGCTTTGCCAGAGTTGGACAATAGCACACCAACGGTGCTTCAGAATCTTGACTCAACCGACGTTAACATTCGTCCATTAAAAAGCTCTCAGATTATTCGTGACGCAGTGGTGCTGATGGACAATATCAGCAACGGCAGCATTGTTCGTGAACGGACTATTGTTCAGCGTCCCGACGGTCGTTTTAGTGTGCTGGAGGTAGATGGTGAACTCTATATTGATGAAAGCAGCTATCGCCGATACGACACTTTAGTTGACTGGTTTGTAAGTTTGCAACCTGACGCACTGGCAGAAAACTATGAGTTATTTAAGCCTTTAGTGCAAGAAGCCTACGCAGAAATTGGCTATCCGGAGTCAGACTTTGATGACACCTTGATAGAAGCCATTAATGTTATGCTTGATACTCCGGTTCCGGAGGGATTGGTTCAGGTAAAAGACGACAGCGTTATGTATACTTTTGCTAACGAGTCTTATGAGTCATTGCCTGCAGCGCAGAAACAACTGATTCGCATGGGCCCTGAAAACATTAAGCGAGTGAAAGAAAAATTACGCGAGATAAGACGGGTACTACAGTAATTTTATGACCGATAAACAAGTAATTCCGGAATTTGTTAAGGGCGAATTCCCTGTTAGCCATAACCGGTTTTTGCGCTGGGTAGGTCGTTTGGGCTTACGTGTACTGGGCGGCTGGAAAATTAATGGCGAAATGCCCCACGTGAGAAAAGCGATTCTTCCGGTTGCGCCGCACACATCTAACTGGGACTTCCCGGTTGGAGCCTGCGTCATGCTAGCTATGGGGTTAAAGCTGAATTATTTAGCTAAGAGCAGTCTGTTCCGTTTTCCGCTGAAAGGTTTGTTAACCAAATTGGGCGGTCTCCCCATAGACAGAAGCAGCGCAAATGGTGTTGTTGGAAATATGGTGAGGGAGTTTCGGGAGAAAAATGAACTGATTCTAGTGATAACTCCTGAAGGCACAAGAAAGCGTGTAAAAGAGTGGAAAAAAGGCTTTTTACATATGGCACAGCAAGCTCGTGTCCCTGTTGTTCCTATTGCGTTTGATTATGCACGTAAAGCTATCGATATAGGCCCCGCGCTGATGATTGGCGATGAACTGGAAAAAGAGCTCGCCCGGGTTAAATCTTATTTTGAGCATGCGCACGGTAAGCATGGAGAAGCGTGTTGAGAACGCTTTTTCGTAGTTTTCTGCTCCTGTTAATACTGCCGCTATTTAATGTGGCAGTAGCAGCAGACTTCTGGCAAAAAGAATGGGTTGTCCCCGAATATGCCGAAGGTAATAGCTTAATTATTCGTCCTCTTAAAAGCTCCGATGCCGAGCGTTTCTTTCACAGCTATATGACGTCGCAGAAGTGGCTTTATAAGCGACTGGGATGGTCCTGGCCATCTGAAAAAAGCACTCTTCAGCAAAACGAAACCATGGTGAATTACCACTTGGAGCAGGCAAAAGCGCAAACAGCTTTTACTTATTTGGTGATTGATAAGGCAGATAAGTCCATTATTGGAGCCGTTTATATGGTACCGGTGGCTGCCAGTAGACAAGAAAAAAACGGCATTTCACGCAGTGCTTATAATGCTGAGGTCAGTTGGTGGCTTTTAGAATCGGCCATTGACGATAACTTGCATAACGATTTTTTTGTGCTTTTAAAAGACTGGCTGGAAGCAAGTTGGCCCTGGCGGCAAGTGCTGTTTCCGGTATCAGAAAATAACGAAACAGCGTTGCAGCTACTGGAAAGCAGTAGTGCCCGCTCGCTGGGTCGTGACTTAGATGCCCAGGAAAGGTATTTCTCCTACTCAATTTCACGCAAATAGCCCCACATTGTGCTATGATCGCGCGCAATTAACGAACGGTTAATAAGGAAAACTCATGCAGGTAATTGAAGGTGGAATAAACGCGGCTGGTAAAAAGTTTGCCATTATCGTTTCTCGCTTTAACCATTTTATGGTTGAAAGCTTATTAGACGGTGCTGTGCAGACATTAAAGCATTATGGCGAAGTAGCGGACGACGATATAACCGTTGTGCGTGTTCCCGGTGCTTATGAAATGCCGGTAACGGCGAAACGTCTGGCCAGCTCTGGTAAGTATGACGCAATTATTGCGGTCGGTGCGGTTATTCGCGGTGGAACACCACACTTCGAGTTTGTTGCCGGTGAATGTAATAGTGGTTTAGGCCGGGTTGCGACCGAGTTTGATTTACCTGTCGCATTTGGTGTTATCACTACCGATACGCTGGAACAAGCCATTGAGCGCAGTGGTTCTAAAGCCGGAAATAAAGGCTCGGAAGCCGCATTAAGCGCGCTTGAAATGGTCAATGTACTGAAACAACTCTGAGATACTTCAAATGAAACCCGCAGCAAGAAGAAAGGCCCGCAAGTTGGCCGTGCAAGCAATTTACTCATGGCAGCTATCGCAAAACAGCTTTAGCGATATTGAGGCTCAATTTTTAACGGAAAATGACACCAGCAAAGTGGACGTTGACTACTTTTTAGAGTTAGTCCGTGGTGTTGGCGGGCATTACCGGACACTGGATGAAGCGCTGGAACCGTTTTTAGACAGACCGATTAAAGAGCTTGACCCTATTGAACTGGCTGTTCTTCGACTGGCGGCTTATGAGTTGCGTGAACGCGTTGATGTACCTTATAAAGTTGCTATCAACGAAGCAATAGAGCTGGCTAAATCTTTTGGTGCCGATGAAAGCCATCGTTTTGTCAACGGCGTACTCGATAAAGCAGTAGACACTTTCCGCCCAACCAGGCAGTAACTTATGCCTCGCGATGAATTTTCGCTAATTAATGAATACTTCACTCATCGCTCCGCAAAACGGGGCGATGTTGCTATGGGCATTGGAGATGACGGCGCTGTTGTCCGGCCAATGCCTGAGCATGACCTGGTCATTGTTACCGATACTCTGGTTGAAGGTGTGCATTTTGATATGACCACGCCACCCCGTGCTATTGGTCATAAAAGTGTTGCCGTCAATTTAAGCGACTTAGCGGCTATGGGCGCTCAGCCGTGCTGGATCAGTCTGGCTTTGACGCTTCCTCGTATGGACGAAGACTGGCTACAGGAATTTAGTGGTGGCCTGGATGAAATTTGCAGTTATTACGATTGCCAGTTAATTGGCGGCGACACAACCAAAGGCCCGCTGACAATAACTATTACAGCTCATGGACAACTGCCTTCGGGCAGCGCGATACCGCGTTCCGGGGCAAAGGCGGGCGACTGGATTTATGTCAGCGGCTCTTTAGGTGATGCTGGCCTAGGCTTGCAGGTTACGCAAAATAAAGTGAGCACAACCGGACGACATTTGCAGCAGGTGATAGAGCGCCTGCATTACCCCACCCCCAGAGTCGCTTTAGGGCAAAGTCTGCGAGGCGTAGCAAGTTCCTGCATTGATATTTCTGACGGTCTGCTGGCCGATTTAAGGCATTTAATGACAGAAGCCGGCACTCAGGCGCAACTGCAGCTGGAAAAGCTGCCGCTGTCACTGGCGTTAACCGAAACACTTCAGGTGGATGACGCACTTGCTTTGGCTTTGACCGCCGGAGACGACTACGAGCTTTGCTTTACCTTGCCCGAGGAACATCGGGGGCGTATGGAAACCTTAACCACGCACCTTAAGACCCGACCGGTATGTATTGGTCGCGTAGCGAACGGTGAATCCGGTGACACTCAGTTGCGCTATAATGGCGAAGACTGGTTGCTGGCTGAGGGTTATAGTAGCTTTAATCACTTTCCGCAGAACGAAGCCACTAAATAAGAGATTTAAGGAGCCACAAGTCCATGTCTCATGCGAAACTTTCATGGTTTAACCCCATACATTGGCTTGCGTTGGGTTTTGGCTCCGGTCTTGCTCCTAAAGCGCCGGGTACCTTTGGAACACTTATTGGTATTCCGGCCGTTTTTTTATTAGCTCCACTTAACTGGTGGGAATATTTGCTGGCTCTGGTGGTCATGACGCTGGCCGGTATTTGGATATGTCAGTATACCGCGAAGGCGATGGGTGAGCACGACCACCCTTCAATTGTCTGGGATGAAATAGTTGGCTATGCCGTTGCCATGTTCGCATTGCCTGTAGAGCCTTTTTGGTTGCTGTCGGCGTTTGTGTTGTTTCGTATTTTTGATATCTGGAAACCCGGCCCAATTGGCTGGGCAGATAAAAAGCTAAGTGGCGGCAACGGTATTATGATGGATGACGTGCTGGCGGGTATTTTCTCGGCGGTATTACTGCATTTAGGCTGGTGGCTGTCAGGCCTGCTGGGCTAAAGCAAACCTGACCTTGTCATACTTCAGTTTTTCTTAATAAAGTCATTCACCTGCCGCTCAATACCTGCGGCATCCAGACCCAGTTCGGCACGAACTTCACCTTGCGAACCATGTTTAATAAATTCGTCCGGTAAGCCTATTGTTAGTACTTGCGGGCTTGTTTTGTGTTGGGCTACGTATTCGCTCACGGCACTGCCTGCGCCGCCTGCTATAACATTTTCCTCTACAGTTACCAGCACTGAATGGGTTGTCATTAACTGGTCCAGACAAGCTGTGTCCAGAGGTTTTACGAAACGCATATCGACAACGGTGGCATTAAATTTGGCTGCCGCCGCTTCTACTTCAGGCAGCAGGGTACCAAAATTAAGGAAAGCAATATTCTGCCCTTCAGTAAGGGTTTGAGCTTTCCCTATATCAATAACTTTACCCTGACGAAGCTCCAGACCAACGCCGGCTCCACGGGGGTAACGAACCGCAGCCGGGCCTTTGTGTTGATAACCCGTGGTTAGCATGTCCAGACATTCTTGCTCATTGCTGGGAGCCATTACCACCATATTCGGTATGCAACGAAGGTAACTTAAGTCAAATGCGCCCTGGTGAGTGGGGCCATCGGCACCGACAATACCGGCACGGTCAATGGCGAAGAGCACATCAAGGTTTTGCAGAGCGACATCGTGAATGAGCTGATCATAACCGCGCTGTAAAAAGGTGGAGTAAATGGCGACAACAGGCTTCAGTCCTGAAATAGCCAGACCCGCTGCGTAAGTCACACTGTGCTGCTCAGCAATAGCTACATCAAAGTACTGTTGCGGAAATTGCTGTGAAAACTTCACCATACCGGAGCCTTCACGCATAGCCGGTGTTATGGCCATAAGTGACTTGTCGTTACCTGCGGTATCGCACAGCCATTGACCAAAAATTTCAGAATAGCTGGGAATACCTGGTGCTTTTTCAGGCAGGCTGGACTCTGTAGGATCAAACTTTGGTACACCATGGTAGCCAATAGGATCTTTTTCTGCAGGCCGGTAACCTTTGCCTTTTTGCGTCACAATGTGCAGCAATTGTGGGCCACCTAAACCGCGCATGTTCGATAACGTATCAACCAGCGTATCGACATCATGGCCGTCTATCGGGCCTATATAATTGAACCCCAGCTCTTCGAAAATGGTGCCCGGTGCCATCATGCCCTTCATGTGCTCTTCGGCACGGCTGGCAAAATGGCGAATATGAGGCAGCGGGCTAAGTAATTTTTTGCTGCCTTCGCGCAGCGAGGTATAAAAGCGACCTGACAATAAGCGGGCAAAATGATGGTTCAAAGCACCAACGTTTTCTGAAATAGACATGTCATTGTCGTTCAGCACGACCAGCATATCTGGTTTTATATCACCGGCATGATTCATGGCTTCAAATGCCATACCTGCGGTCATTGCACCGTCACCGATAATAGAGACAACTTTCTGTCGAAGGCTTTGTCTTTGCGCTGCGACCGCCATTCCTAAAGCTGCTGATATAGACGTACTTGAATGCCCGACTGAGAGCACGTCGTATTCACTTTCTTCACGCCAGGGGAAAGGGTGAAGCCCGTCTTTTTGACGAATAGAGTGCAACCGTTGTTTACGCCCGGTCAGTATTTTATGCGGGTAAGCCTGATGGCCAACGTCCCAAACCAGCTTGTCCTCTGGTGTGTGATACACATAATGCAGGGCAACCGTCAGCTCTACGGTGCCTAAACCTGACGCCAGATGGCCGCTGCTTTGGCTCACTGAGGTCAATAAAAACTGTCTAATTTCTGCGCACAGTTCCGGCAATTGCGTCCGTGGTAAACGGCGCAGGTCAGCGGGGGAATTAATTTTATCAAGTAACGGATATTGTTGAGTCATTCAGTTAGTGGTCCCGCTTTAACAGCAAGTCGGAAAATTGTTCAAGTCTGTCTGTATTGTAAGGGATATCGCTTAACGACTGTAGTGCTTTATGGTGTAAGTTTTGCAGGCGTTGCTGAGCACCTTCAATACCGAGCAAACGCACGTAAGTTGATTTTTCAGACGCGGTATCTGACCCCTGAGGTTTGCCCAGAGCTTCAGTATTACCTGTTACGTCGAGGATATCATCCTGTACCTGAAATGCCAGCCCCAGATAATGAGCGAACTGCTCAAATTTTTCCCGCCATTGTTGTGCATTGTCATTACCGCACAATACACCCATAGTGGCGGCGGCGGTTATCAGCGCGCCGGTTTTACTTAAATGCATTTGTTCTAGTGCGTCTTCAGTGACGATTTTAGCTGTCGCCTGTAAATCTATTGCCTGACCCGCACACATTCCGCGTGCACCGCTGGCTTTAGCCAGTACCTGAACCAATTGCAACTGCCGTTCACTGGGCAACCGCTCCATACGGTTTTCGGTTAAGACTTCGAAAGCCAGTGTCTGTAGCGCATCTCCGGCTAAAATCGCTGTCGCCTCGTCGTAAGCAATGTGGCAAGTTGGCTGACCACGGCGTAAATCGTCATCATCCATTGCTGGCAAGTCGTCATGAATTAAAGAATAAGCATGTATCAACTCAACAGCGGCAGCGGCTTGCAGAGCGTCATTCTTATTGGCGCCACAAATGTTGGCAACGGTCATCAGCAGATAGGGGCGAATACGTTTTCCGCCCATTAACACTCCGTGCTGCATGGCCTGGCTCAGCCGCGGGTTCAGGGTTAACTGCGCAAGCGTTTGCTGTAGGAAGGTATCGACTTGTTCTCGTGTTGCTGCTGTTAACGAGTTAATCGTCACATCAGTTCTCCATTGCTTTCATCATTTCCAGATTGCTGCTCAGCCAACAAAGTTGTTACTTTTTGTTCGGCTTGTTGCAGTTGTTGCTGGCTGGAGCGTGACAAGGCAATGGCTTGCTCAAATTTTTTCAGCGATTGCTCAAGCGGTAAATCGCCTTGCTCCAGTTCATTAACCAGCTGTTCTAGCTGCTCCAGAGCCTGTTCAAAGGATTGCTGTTTCTGTTCGTCTGCCATAGCTGAGTCTGCCTTAATATCTTTGATGAGCCGCATTGCTAATAGAATGAAAGCTAATTATCCGATAAAGAATCCGGAATGTCAGCCGATGATCTCATTATTCCTGTGTAAGATGAACAGATGTCGCTTGTAAGCGCGGCGCGATTGTTTAAGAATGAGCACAGCAGCATAAATGAAAACTCAAATCGGGGAGGAAGGCTGAGTGGATATAGCAACGCTCGTAGGAATTATCGGTGCCGTTGGCTTTGTCATTGTTGCTATGGTTCTGGGTGGGGATATTGGTCTGTTTCTGGATACTCGCTCATTCTTTATCGTATTCGGCGGTTCATTATTTATAACCTTAGCGAACTTTTCTCTGGGCCAGTTTCTGGGCACGGGGAAAGTGGTCGTTAAGGCGTTTTTCTTTAAAATTGAACACCCGCAAGAGCTTATCGACACGGCTGTGGAAATGGCTGATTCGGCGCGTAAAGGTGGCTTTCTGGCACTAGAAGAAGCGGAAATTCCGAATAAGTTTTTTCGTAAAGGCGTAGACATGCTGGTTGATGGCCACGATGCCGAAGTTGTCCGCCAAACCTTGTCAAAAGACATAAAGATGAGTTTTGCCCGCCACGAAGAGGGTGCCCGTGTATTTAAAATACTGAGCGATGTCGCCCCGGCTATGGGTATGATTGGTACCCTGATTGGCCTGGTTGCTATGCTATCTAATATGGATGACCCCAAAGCTATAGGCCCTGCCATGGCCGTTGCTTTGTTAACAACCCTTTATGGTGCCTTTTTAGCCAACGTTATTGCCATTCCTATTGCTAATAAGTTAGTGCTACGGGCCGAACAGGAAAAGCTGAACCGGCAATTGATACTGGACGCCATTTTAGGTATTCAGGACGGTCAGAACCCTCGTGTCATTGAAGGTATTTTACGTAATTACTTAGCTGAATCTAAGCGTATTGGTAACGAGGATGAGGACGAGTAGTTATGGCCTCAGAGAAAGTCAGAGACGAAGAAGAAGAGGACTGCAACTGTCCGCCAGCGGGATTGCCTATGTGGATGGCAACCTTTGCCGATCTCATGACCTTGCTCATGTGCTTCTTCGTGCTGTTGTTGGCTTTCTCCGAAATGGACGTGCTGAAGTTTAAGCAAATAGCCGGTTCAATGAAGTACGCTTTGGGCGTGCAGAATAAAATTGAAGTGAAAGACATTCCTAAGGGTACCAGTGTTATTGCCCAGGAATTCCGCCCCGGGCGGCCTGAACCAACGCCAATTGAAACTATTCAGCAGCAGACCGTGGAAATGACTCAGCAGATGCTGGAGTTCCAGGAAGGTGAGTCCGATTTTGCCGGTGGTCAGCAAACCGAGCGTGGCGGTCAGGAATCCGACAGCGCAGAAGACGCAAAAGAGGCGAAGGCAGAAAATACGGAAGCTATGACGCAAGTATCTAAGGAGCTTATGCGTCGTATCGAACAGCAGCTTGAGAATGAGATTAAAGCCGGTACGATTGAGCTTGAGCAACACGGTCAGCAAATTATTATTCGCATACGTGAACAAGGTTCATTCCCAGAGGGGTCTGCATTTTTGCAGCCACAGTTCCGGCCTATTATTCAGCAGGTCGCCGGGGCGCTGAAAGATATTCCGGGTGAGGTCACTATTTCTGGCCATAGTGATAATGAAAAGCTGGTATCGGAAATCTACTCATCAGACTGGGATCTCTCCAGTAAGCGTGCCGTTGCTGTTGCGGAAGAAATGCTGAAAGTGGATGGCTTTAGCGAAGATCGGCTGGTGGTGATGGGTTACTCCGACACGAAACCGTTGGTGCCGAATAACTCGGAAGAGAACCGTAAGCGAAACCGTCGTGTTGAAATATCGGTCATGCAGGGTAAAGCGGCAGAATCTGACCCGGTTGATGTAATAGACTGAGCGCTGGTTTCTGCCGGGCAGGACACGTATAATTGCCCACTTTCCTAAAGACTTGACGATTTAGCTATGAAGTTTGTTGTTCGCCTGCACGCTGAAATTACCATTAAAAGCCGTTCTGTTCGTAAGCGTTACGGTAAAGTACTGACCAATAACCTGCGTAAAATTCTGGCTCCGGTCGATGACTCGATATACGTCAAATGGCTGTGGGATCGCATCGAAGTTTCTGCTGATGGCGACGACTCTCAGGTGCGTAGTGAAATCAAAGAGATTCTGCAAAACACCCCCGGTATTTCCTGGTTTGCCGAAGTTATAGAGCGGCCGCTAACCGATTTTGATGCTATTGCCGAGTTAGTTGGTGAGCACTGGTTAAAGCGTTTACCGGGAAAAAGTTTTGCTATGCGGGTTAAACGTAAAGGTAACCACGAATTTAATTCACAGCAGTTAGAACGCTATGTTGGTGGTTATTTGCTGGAGCGTGTTCCGGATACTTCTGTAAACCTTTCTAATCCGGACCTGGATATTGCACTGCAAATTACTAATCAGATTGTTCATTTGGTTGGGGAGCGAGTGAATGGCTTAGGTGGTTTTCCTATTCCTACTCAGGAAACCGTACTGTCATTGTTAAGTGGTGGTTTTGATTCTGGCGTTGCAACCTATGATTTTATCCGGCGCGGCGCGCGGACTCACTTTTGCTTTTTTAATTTAGGCGGCGACGCCCATGAAGTGGCTGTGCGTCAAATAGCCTATTACCTGTGGAAGCGCTACAGCTCCTCGCACCCCATTAAGTTTATTAGTGTTGATTTTGCCCCTATTGTTGATGACATTCTGACAAACGTCGATAACGGCCAGATGGGTGTTGTGCTAAAACGGCAAATGCTGCGGGCTGCGGATAAAGTCGCTCGTTATGTCAAAGCGCAGGCGCTGGTAACGGGTGAAGCTATGGGGCAGGTATCCAGTCAGACCCTGTCCAATTTAAAAGTGATTGATCAGGCGACATCGGCGCTGGTTTTACGCCCGCTAATAACCAAAGACAAACAGGAAATTGTGGACGAGGCAAAGCGCATTGGCACCGAACCATTGGCTAAATCCATTCCTGAATATTGTGGCGTTATTTCTAATAAGCCCACGGTTAAAGCCATTCCGGCGGTTATCGAAGCCGAAGAAGCGAAGCTTAACAAAGATTTACTCGATCAGGTGGTACGGGCGTCAAACGTACTGAGCATGCAGGATATAGCGACGCAAACAGATGCAGAACTGGCGCTGCCGGATACCACAACGGAACTCAGTACCGACACAACCATCATAGATATTCGAAACGATGAAGAAATTGAAGCAGCACCCTTGTCAGTAGAAGTTGAGGTTATTGAAATTCCATTTTTCAAGTTAGCCTCTCAGTTTGCTGAACTGGATCAAAGCCGGGAATACTTGCTGTACTGTGATCAAGGAATTATGAGCCGGATGCAGGCTTTGTTATTGCACGAAAATGGTTATAACAACGTATCGGTTTATAAGCCCTAATTTAGAGAGAAGTAAACTATGCTGGCAAGAGCCCTATTTTTTGTTGTGTTATCGACAGCCACCTTTCTGTTTTTGTGGCAGTTTCCAAGTACCGGAGCTCAGAGCATTCCGCACCTGGATAAGTTGGTTCACTTTGGAATCTTTTTTGTCTTAGCACTGACGTTTCACAGAGCTTTTGCGTTGTCGGCTAAACTGTCGTTACTGATTTTAGTTTGCTACGGCTTTTTAATAGAAATAGCCCAGTCTTATGCGCCTGGCCGTAGTGCCGATGTTTACGATTGGTTAGCGGATGCCAGTGGCGTTGTAGCTTATTTTATTTTGCACCATTTACTAAGCAAGAAGTCGCGTTAACGCGACTTCTTCTTTTTATCCGTTTTCTTCTTCACTTTTTTCTTCGAGCGGGACTTTTCTGTCGACGGAAACTTATATTGAGGTTTTAACCCTTCAATAGTTCGTCTGTCTAGTTTGGCGTCCAGGTAACGCTCGACACGCCCCAGTAATAAAGCATCATGTGCTTCTACCAGCGATACGGCCGTTCCTTTTTGTCCGCCGCGGGCTGTGCGCCCAATTCGGTGCAGATAAACATCAGCTTGCTTAGGAAGGTCATAATTAACCACCAAAGTGATGTCGTCTACATCCAGCCCTCGCGCTGCAATATCAGTAGCAACTAAGGTAATTTCCGTCGTTTGTTTAAGCTCGTTCATAATGCGCTGACGATCACTTTGCGGCATATCGCCCCGCAGTGTCACAATTTTACGGCCGGTACCAAACTGGCTGCGCAGAAAGTTTGCAATAAGCTCTACGCGTTCACGTGTTCTGACAAAGACAAACTGCCGCCCGGGGTGCGCTTGAAGCACGCTCATTAACAGTTTTCGCTTATGTTCGTCGGTATCCGCTAAATGAACCCACTGAAGAATTTTACCGCGCTCACGTTTGGGAGGCTGCACATCAATGTACTCGGGTTCGGTTAATAACTCGCGGGAAAATTTAATCACGCCGGAGCTATTCAGCGTTGCTGACAGTAGCAATGACTGCTGACGATGACGTGCCTGCAGAGCCATTTCTTTGACCGTTGCGGCAAAACCCATATCCAGCATACGGTCGGCTTCATCAATAATCAGCCACTCAATGCCTTCCAGGTTGTACTGTTCGGCTTCAAGTAAGTCCATTAGTCGACCCGGTGTCGCAACCAGTATGTCGTGTGTCTTCTCTAATACCGACAACTGAGAACCATAGTTGATGCCTCCGGTGACAACCACAGAGGTTAACCCGGTTTTGGCCTCAAACTGTTTAGCCTGTTCATGGATTTGTTCAGCTAATTCGCGGGTTGGAGCCAATACCAGTATACGAGCTGGTCCTGGTTGTTGACGCGGAAAATCCAGCAAATGTTGCAGTGCTGGCAGCAGGAAAGCCAAAGTTTTACCTGTTCCGGTCGGTGCACTAATAAGTAAGTCGCGACCATCCAGGGCGGCAGGAATACTCTGTTGTTGTACTTTTGCTGGTTTGTTCAGTTCAGCATCGCGAAGAACCGCAATTAAGCGGTCATCGAGATCAAACTCTTCCCAGTCTGGCGTCATGTTATTTTCCTTGAAATCATCTTGTCTGCTGCAATTAACGTAGCAGCAATAAAGCGGAGTTAGTTGTCTGTAGCAGGCTAGTTGTGGTGCTGCCTACTAAAAACTGACGAATACGCGAGTGACCATAAGCTCCCATCACCAGAAGGTCAATATTGTGCTCTTCCTGGTACGCATGAAGTGCAGGCTCAACTTCGCCTGAGCGTATTTCAAATCGCGCATTATGTCCCAGCTCCCGCAAGTGGTTAGATGCTGCTTCGATGGACGCGCGACTGTCGTTGGTATCAGCTCCGACCATAACCAAATGTAACGGAAGGCCTCTGAAAATAGGGCTTTCCGCAAGCATGCGAATACCTTTACGGGAAGAATCACTGCCGTCGAATGCTAACATCACATTTTTAGGTTGAGTAAATTCTTCAGGTGCGACCAGAATAGGTTTATGCATGGTTCTTACAACGGTTTCAAGTTGGCTTCCAACGCGATTTGTACGGGTCGTCTCTTCGCCGTGGAGACCCATAACAAGCAGTCTCATTGAATCCTCAACTTCTAATAAGGATTCGGCCAGGTCGCCGTGTCGTTGGCGTAAGTTGATATGTTCGACGCCACTTTGTATCGCGCGCAATTTGGCACTTTCCAGCATGTGGTGGCCTTGCTCTAAGGCTAACTTGCTGCGCTGCTGATCAAGCTCAGCTAATTGCTCGAGCAGAGCCTCTTTGCTACCTAAGCCGATGTTACCTGTCATATTAGTCTCGGTGGGGTAACGCGCTTCGTCCAGAACATGAAAAAGCGTTAATGGCGTTTGTAAGCGTAATGCTGCCCAACTGGCGTAATCACAGACAGATTGAGTTGACGCAGAACCATCAATACAAGCAACAACATGTTTCATTATTAAATCCTTTTCCATTAGTGCCCGCCCATCAGCTTATCGACAGCGTCGGGTTTGTCATGTACGCCAAAGCGATCAACGATGGTCGCGCTGGCTTCATTAAGCCCTATAACTTCCACTTCAGCACCTTCACGGCGGAATTTTACTACAGCACGGTCAAGTGCATCGACGGCGGTGATATCCCAGAAATGGGCCTGACTGAGGTCGATGACAACCTGCTCAACCCCTTCTTTGAAATCAAATGCGCCAAGAAACTTTTCAGATGAGCTGAAAAACACCTGACCAATGACCCGATAAGTGCGTTTTATGCCGTCAGAGTCAATCTCTGACTTAATGTACAGGTAGTGTCCAATTTTGTTAGCAAAGAACATAGCAGCCAGCAGCACACCAACCAATACACCATAAGCCAGGTTATGCGTTGCAACAACGACTGCAACTGTCGTAACCATGACAATATTGGTGGACAGCGGATGTTTCTTTAAGTTCTTAATGGAACTCCAGCTAAAGGTACCTATAGAGACCATGATCATTACGGCAACCAACGCCGCCATGGGGATTTGCACTAGCAGTTTGTCCAGAACCAGAACCATAATCAGCAGGAAGATACCGGCAACTAGTGTAGACAACCGTGTACGACCGCCTGATTTCACATTAATAATGGACTGACCAATCATGGCGCAACCGGCCATACCGCCGAGCAAACCTGACCCTATATTAGCAATGCCCTGACCTTTACATTCGCGGTTCTTGTCGCTGGGGGTATCGGTTAAGTCGTCGACAATAGTTGCTGTCATCATGGACTCAAGTAAGCCTACTACCGCAAGCGCCGCCGAGTAAGGGAAGATAATAGCTAAGGTTTCGAAGTTTAACGGAACGTCAGGCCATAAGAAAATAGGCAGGGTGTCCGGCAATTTACCCATATCACCAACGGTACGAATATCCAAACCTAAGAATACGGCGACGATAGTTAGGGATACAATACAAATCAGCGGAGAGGGCAGTATTTTCCCAATGAAAGGTATGTAAGGGAAGCCGTAAATAATGGCTAGGCCAGCAGCTGTCATTGCGTATACATGCCAGGTTACGTCAGTTAGCTCGGGCAACTGCGCCATAAAAATCAGAATGGCCAGAGCATTTACGAAACCGGTGACCACCGAGCGCGAGACGAAGCGCATCAGCTCGTCCAGTTTAAGGTAGCCGGCAGCAATTTGCAGCAACCCGGTCAGTAAGGTGGCCGCTAACAAGTACTCAAGCCCATGCTCTTTGACCAGCGACGCCATAAGCAAGGCCATGGCGGCGGTTGCGGCAGATATCATCCCCGGACGACCGCCGGTAAAAGCAATAACAACGGCAATACAGAAAGAGGCATACAGGCCCACTTTAGGGTCAACGCCGGCGATGATAGAGAATGCGATGGCTTCAGGAATAAGCGCTAAAGCGACCACAATACCTGACAACAAATCACCACGTATATTAGAAAACCAGTTCTGCTGGATAGACTTCAACATAGATAGATAACACCAAATTTTAATCGTAATTATAAAGCGGCCGGAATGGCCAGAAAAGCAGAGAACAGCCTACTGCGCACCTGTGACAGGAAAGTGACGGCTAGGGTGGCGTAATACGCGTCAGCACGTAGGTGGCTCCTTATGGTTTGAGGCTGGTCAAAAAAAGAGCGCGAATTTTAGCATAAAATGTGCCAACTACAAGTGATTTCCACATCGGCGTAGCCTGACATTTACGTCAGGTCAGATATCGCACCTGACATAAATGTCAGGCTACGACATATCAGACGCGATGCTGCTCCCGCTCGGGCAAAAAGCTAATTGCTGCCGTGGATAATAGCAATAACAGTGTTGATATCATTAGGCAAGCAACCAGCCCCCATTGCTGATACACCCAGCCGGATAAAACGGTACCCATTAGACGCCCGGCTGCGTTGGCCATGTAGTAAAAGCCTACGTCCAAAGACACCCCGTCGGCGCGAGAATAAGAGACAATAAGGTAACTGTGCAGCGACGAGTTAATGGCAAACAGAATGCCGAACAAGCCTAAACCAATAATAATGCTCTGGGTAACAGGTAAGCCCTGCCACAGGGCCAGAGCAAGCGCGAGTGGACTCAGAGTCAGTAACGCATTCCATACCACGGCCTGAGTTTTAGGTACGTCATTGCCCGTTTTTGTGAATTTAGGCGCAACACTTTGTACAAAGCCATAGCCAATAACCCACAAGGCTAAAAAGCTGCCGACTTGCCAGTGGTTCCAGTCCAGCTGGCTGGCTAAGAACACCGGTAAGGCCACCACAAACCAGACGTCGCGTGCGCCAAAGAGTAAGAAACGAGCCCCCGATAAAATATTGATAGGCCGGCTTTTGGATAAAATGTCCTTAAACTTAGGCTTGAACTTTGCTTTGCCTGACTCTTTTTTCAGGAAAATTAAACTGACTACCCAGACCAGGCTAAGCATAACCGCCATGGCCAGCACCGCACCCTGGAAGCCAATTAACGTGAGCAGTAAACCACCAAGGAAAAAGCCAACGCCTTTTAAGGTGTTTTTTGAGCCAGTGAGTATGGCGACCCACTTATACAGCTGGCCTTGTTTGTCATCCGGCACCAGCAGTTTAATGGTGCTTTTGGCGCTCATTTTATTGAGATCTTTGGCAATGCCAGACAACGCCTGTGCGGCCATCACCCAAATGACGGTGAGCATAGAACCCGGTACCAGCAGCATGGCAAGCGCCACAATCTGTATACCGAGCCCAATGTTCATGGTGCGATTGAGCCCCCAACGAGCCCCCAGCCAGCCACCAAATAAGTTAGTGACTATGCCGAAAAACTCGTAGAACAGAAACAGCATAGCCACTTCCAGCGCACTGTAACCCAACTGGTGGAAGTGCAGCACCACCAGCATGCGCAGCGCGCCGTCAGTCAGCGTAAAAGCCCAGTAGTTACCCGTAACAATTAAGTATTGGCGTATAGCCGGCGACAGCTGACTGAGCATTAGCCGACTTTTTCCACCAGTTCAACTGCGCGGTTGGCATAACCCCATTCATTGTCGTACCAGGCATAAATTTTCACGTGCGTGCCGTTAATAACCTTAGTCGACAGAGCATCGACTATGCTTGAGCGAGGGTCGGTTTTGTAATCTATTGATACTAACGGACGCTCTTCATATCCCAGAATGCCTTTGAGTTCGCCTTCGGCGGCCTCTTTCATCCAGCCATTAATTTCCTCCACGCTGGTGGATTTCTTCACTTCGAACACGCAGTCGGTTAATGACGCGTTTGCTAAAGGTACACGTACTGCGTGGCCGTCGATTTTATCCTTCAGCTCCGGGAAAATTTCCACAATGGCCGTTGCTGAACCGGTAGATGTAGGAATTAAGCTCATGCCGCAGGCACGGGCACGGCGTAAGTCTTTGTGTGGTGCATCCAGAATGGTCTGGGTGTTGGTTAAATCGTGAATGGTGGTAATTGACGCGTGCTTAATACCAATTTTGTCCTGCAGTACTTTGACCACAGGTGCCAGACAGTTGGTGGTGCAGGACGCGGCGGTGAGTATCTGATGCTTTTCCGGATCGTAAAGGTGGTCGTTAACGCCCAAAACAATGTTCAGCGCGCCGGACTCTTTGACCGGAGCTGATACCACCACACGCTTAACGCCTTGCGACAGGTAGTCGTTGAGCACCTTCACGGTTTTCATTTTGCCGGAGGCTTCCAGAACCACATCACAACTACTCCAGTCGTTCTCGGCAATGGTTTTGTGTTGAGTGAAAGCTATGCGTTCATCACCAATTTGAATGGCGTTGTCCTGACCTTCGGCTTCATAGCCCCAGCGACCATGCACCGAGTCAAAATTCAGCAAGTGTGCAAAAGTAGCCGCATCAGCGCCGGGGTCATTCACCTGAACAATTTCCAGGTCAGGGTTTTCCCATGCCACGCGAAGCGCCAAACGACCAATACGACCCAAACCGTTAATTCCAACCTTAATCGTCATAAAAGACTCCTTTTTGTATTTCTGACGTAGCCTGACGCTATTGCGTCAGGTGAGATATTGAACCAAGAGCGCTGAGGTTACGGGAGCTACTGCGGAGGACGCCCGTGAATACATCCCTGTAGGGCTTGGGCAGCGCCATCCATGGCGCTGCACACCTCCACTGTAGCTCCCGTAACCGTCGGCGCGCTCAATGTTCAATATCCCCTCCGGCACTCAGCTTGCCGTTATTACGTCAGTAGTAGTATCTAACGTCTCACCTGACATAAATGTCAGGCTACGTCATTACAGGTAAACCCGTCCGGCAGCTTAATTAATAACTCAATAATAAAGGTAATAGCAAAAGTGCCGTACGTCTGTACCAATAATAGCTAGTGCTACCCACGCAGAGAGAAAACGTTCAAACACACCCATTATCGATATCCTTTATCAGTTGGGGGTTATAGTCGGCGGTGGTAATAATGATTTTACGCATCCAGTCAGGTAGTGCCGGATTCAGCTGGTAGTAAACCCAGCGCTGGTCTTTGCGGTCAATCAGCAGCCCATATTCGCGCAGCTGAGCCAGGTGGCGCGACACTTTAGGCTGCGACATGGCGGTAGCATCAACAAACTCGCACACACACAGCTCTTTGTGCTTGGCTAACAGGCTTATCATGGTTAAGCGTAGCGGGTCTGCCATGATCTTGAAGAAGTCTTCCGGTGCATTAAATAAATGTGGCTTGTCACTGTTCTTGCGCAAAATGAGCAAAAACATCTTAATGCGTTCACTTAACTCATGAGCGGTCTTCTTAAAGGCATTGGTTTTTTTGCTGCTTACCGGGTCGGGAAAGTCCCAGGCTATAAAGTGGTTCTCTTTGTATTGTAGCTGGCATTCAGAGCGGGCGCGGTCGCATAAGCTGATAACGTAATCAAATTCATCGATGCTTAAATCTGAAACGGCCTTTGAACTTAACCCTTCGGTACTAACCCCGAGGGCTTGCAGTGCTTCAAGAGCTTTAGGTTCAGGCTGGGTTGGCTCAGTGCCGGCACTGTAAACTTCCAGCTCATCATTACCAAACTGTCGCAAAATGGCTTCGGCTATTAAAGAGCGAGCCGAGTTGGCGGTACAGAGAAACAGAACCTTCGTGGTCATGGGTATCACCATATATTCGATATTTCATATATATGGTAGTTCGAATATGTAGAAGGTGCAACAGGATAGGGACTGAACCAAGAGCGCTGAGGTTACAGGAACCATTGTGGAGGACGCCCGTGAATACATCCCTGTGGAGGTGTGCAGCGCCATCCGTGGCGCTGCACACCTCCACAGTGGTCCGCTGTAACCGTCGTACGCGCTCCTGTTTCAGTCCCTATCCTAATATCAATGCCAGGCTGGATCTCGCAGGTGTAGATAGGGTAGGTTGCTCACTTGCAAGCGTTATGAATGTTGAGTCCCCTGTGGCGGAGTGTCGAAGGCCAAGGATGGCCTTCGTCAAGCGTTCATGGATGAACTCGTAGCGTCTCCGCCACAGGGGGGTCAATGTTCAAGCGAAGCAAGTGACAACCTGCCCTACAGCCCAAGCACCTCTTTGCCTTGGTCAAAGGTGACGTCTACCGGTATGCCGGCGTCGGTTAGTTTGTCCAGGTCGGCTTTTAGTTGCGGGCTGACAACGCCTAGCGTTGCAACCAGTTCAGCTACGCCGTTGTAGTCGCCGTCGCCCTGCAGTGTCAGTATTTTTTCTGACAGGCTGTTCATGGCTTCGCGCATTTTGTCCATATTAATGGCGTATTGACCGCTGGCGTTACGATCGAAAGCGCCTGCGTCGGCGAAGTAGTTAAAGCGAATCATGTTGGCTTTGCCGTGTGCACTTGAGGCACCAAAACGAACTGAGCGGAAAATACTGGCCATAAAGGTGGTGTAGTAGTCTTTCAGTTCGCCTTCGGTTAAAACGCCTTGCTCAAATAACTGAGTCACCATGTACAGACCCAGAATATCCGCTTTGCCTTCTTCTAAAGCAGAAGCGTGCTCTTTTAATGCTGAACGTACGGTGCCTTTGTCATTCAGGGTATTTTTAATGCCTAAGCCGTGAGCCACTTCGTGGAACATGGTGTTAGCGAAAAAGGCGTTAAAGGTAATGTCTTTACGTTGCTCTGGCACAATGAGCTGCTCGGCAATTGGTACTAGTATTTTATCGAACTTAGCTTGCATGGCATTTTTAAGCTGCAAACGACGTGTGCCTTTTTCTAACTGAACTTCTTCGTCATTAGGCAGGTTAATGGCAATGGTTTTGCTGCCAGCATTTGAATGGCCTGCGTAGTACACAACATCGTATGCGTTTAGCTGAGCGTTAGCGCCGGGTTTTTCTGCTTTGTAAGCGGGCTCAACCGGTAAACCTTCCTGTAACTGCGGCAGATACTCAGCATACTTTTCCAGACGCTGGCTCCAGGCCTTATCTTTTATTAACACGTAAGACTCAAAAGCGGTTTTGTAACCAAATAAATGGTCCTCATAATTTTCAATAGGACCGATAACCACATCAATATCGTTACCTGTCATGTCCATCCAGGCCATATCGGAAGGTTGGTATTCATTGCTTAAAAAAGCATCGGCGCGCAAACGCAGGTACTCTGAAAAATCTTTGTTTTCTGCTAAATCGGCAGCCTGGCGGAGTAAATCAGCGGCTTTAGTTAAAGACTCTTTATAAGCCTCTGAGTAGGCTACTGTTTTCAATTCGCCTTCATCGTTGCGACGCAACAACGTATATAAACTGTCTTTGTTCGCAAGCTCGGCGTTTTCAAATTCCGTTTTGGTCATGTCGGCAGGGTAAAAGTTGGCGCCTGCAGGTTTGTCTTCAAAACCGGTTAAGAAGGGCTGGTTATTGTTTAGCCTATCCCATGGTCCGTAGTTAATAACAGTAAACTCCCGGGCTTTTTCTTCAACCTGGTTTAAAAGTTTTTGTTTATCACCCGGAAACGCTTGCTGCCAAAATAGGTTGTCCATAATTTTTGACGCGTCTATGAGTAAACCGACCATTTTTTTCTGCTCGTTTGATAAATGCGACAGGTCCGTTTTTAGTTGGTAGGGTGTGTAGATATCAAGTCTTTGTTCTGCCCCCTCAACTAATTCGTAGTTATTTTGTTGTCCGCTATCAGGGTTTTGTGTGGTGGTTTGTGGCTCGCTGCAACCCATTAAAACCAGCGCTAGTGGTGCTAAGCTAAAAAGTGTTTTTTTCATAATATGACGTTTCTAGAAATTGAGTTGTTGTAAAGTTCTGTTAATCTACTTCCAAGCTTTTTCAGAAGCAAGAAAACCATAATAATAAGGAAATAAAATGTCATCGCAAAATGCACTATACATGCTAATTGACGAGCGACTCAGACGTGATGAATTAAAACTTCCCGGCTTACCTGAAACGGCAGAGCAAGTGCGCAACGCAGCCATGGACCCGGACTGCAACCTGCACGATCTCTGTCATATTATTCAGCAAGATACCGCGTTGACAGCACGGCTTATTCGCCTGGCGAATAGTGCGTACCTTGGCGGCAGAAACAAAGCCGAGAGCTTAATGCAGGCGTTAACTCGTATTGGTATGCGGCGCATTCGGACACTGGCATTGGCAATGGCAATGGAGCAGGTGTTTAAGCCGGACAATGACATAGTACAGATGTTTTCTCAGCAGTTTATTGTTGAAAGCAGAGAAATTGCGGCGGCAGCCGTTGTTATAACCGAAGACTTACAACACAGAGGAATTGGGCACCGGCTGCATCAGGACGTTGCATTGTTAGCTGGTATGGTGTCGCGCATTGGCGTTGCCCCAATTTTGCATATGGCGAATGAATTTGAAGATAGTTTCGCCAACCCTTCTTTTATTAAAGAGTGTATTACCCAGTTTAGCTCGACTTTAGGCAGTAATATTCTCAGCTACTGGCAATTTACGCCAAATCTGGTGCAGGTACCGCTGTGCTATTACAACGGCAGAATGACCTTAAACGATGCGATAACCGTGAACTATTGTGACATTGTGCATTTGGCTGGCTTGTTAACCGGAAACGTGAAACCTAATAAGGACAGTGTGACTTTGGTTGAGTATCAAATGCTGGGGGTAATTAAGACCGACGATTTTTGGCAGCAGGAGTCTGTGCAGAAATCCTACCGCCAAATGCTGGACTTGCTCTCTTAGCCAAAAGCTCTCTTTAAATCGTCAAATAGAAGCCCGACTTCGGCACTAACCAGTGCAAAGTCGGCGTCGATTTTTTCTTCCGGACTAGGGTCAACCAAATCATCTTTGGCGTCGAGCAGACGGTCCGTCGGCTTAACTCGTTTCAACGCCATATCCGACTCAATAATGAATTCTAAATTTTCCTGCCATACCAGACCTAAACGAGTGACTTGCTTGCCACCGGCTAAGTGTGCCTGAATGTCCTCACGGGTTAAGTCTTCCTGCTTGCAACGAATAATGCCACCGTCAGCTTGTGGCGAACGCAGTTCGGCTTCATCGCCAAACTCGAATGGGTTTGGTAATTCAGCACTTTGTAACCAGGCCGTAAGGTAAGTTTCAACTGCGTCACTAGGGCTTACCGGGCGCACAGGTAACGAACCGACAGAACCACGCAACAAACCTAAAAAGTCTTCGGCTTTATTGGCTGCTGACTCATCAATAGCAATAATTTGGCGGTCGAGGTCGATGTAACCCCAGCTTTGGCGAAAACGGCTGAATGCCTGTGGCAGAAGCTGGTGTATTAAATCTTCTTTTAAGTTTTGTTTTTCTTTGCGCGGCACCGAACGGCCTTCAGCTTCACTGATCTGGCGTACCTTTTCATCTAGCTGGGCGTTAACAACCGTGCTGGGAAGTACTTTTTCTTCTCGTTTGGCACATAGCAACCAGCAATTACCCAGGCTGTGAGTCAGTACTTCATTATCTGCGCCAAAAGGCGAAGACCAGCCAAATGAGCTTTGGTCCGAGCGCGAACAGGGGTGAAATCTGTGCTCAGATAATTGCTCAGAGAAATCATCAGGCAGGGAAAAGGTTTCGCTGAATTGATAAAAACGAAGATTTTTAAACCACATAGGTAAGCTGTTCCTGTCGCAACAAATAAAACAAAAATAAGGGCAGAGATTGTAGCCCGTTAGGGCTGAGCTGTCAGTTTAAAACCTGTACAGAAAATGAAAAGAAATAGCTTAAACCTTTACCGGGTTCGCTCTCAGCGCTGATTTCACCAGACAGTGTCTGAGTGACCAGGTTTCTGACAATATGCGTACCCAGGCCGCTGCCACCCTGGTCTCTTTTCGTGGTAAAGAAGGGGTCGAATAACCGCTTAAGTTGAGCTTCGGATAAGCCATTACCATTGTCAGAATAGTGAACCTGAAGAGTTTCGCCATCAAGCCGGATAGAAATGATCATAAGACCTTCACTAATCCCGTCAAAGGCGTGGCGTAGCGAGTTAAGAATCAGATTCGTGAAAATTTGCGATAAAGCGCCGGCCGGGCAGCGTATGAAAATGTCATCGGCACATTCAAGACGCACCTGATGGTTGGTCTTTTTAAGATGAGGCTGCAAAGACTGAACTAAGTCTTCGATATAGCTTTTCAGGTTAATGTCGCGGATAGCGTCCGACGCCTGGTCGACAGCCACTTGTTTAAAGCTGCTAATAAGATCGGACGCGCGGTGCAGGTTGCTGTCCAGTAAGTTAAGGCTTTCGCGGCCTTCTTCTATAAACTTCTTCAGTTGCGTTTGCGTCAGTTCTTTATTAAGCAGCGACTGATCCAGAGTGTCGAGTTTTTCGCGTAAGTAAGAAGACGCCGTAACGCTAATTCCTATGGGCGTATTCACGTCGTGCGTAATACCGGCAACCAGCCCACCCAACGACGCCATTTTTTCCGACTCAATAAGCTGTTGCTGGGTTTCCCGCAGGTTATTAAGGGAGGACTCCAACCGCTGGTTAGACTGGCGCAATGTGTTTTCAATTGCACGGCGCTGGCCAACTTCGCGCTCCAGTTTTTCCTGGCGCATTTCCAGCTCGTTCTTGCGTTGCTCAAGGTCAAGCATAACCTGACTTAAACTGGAGGTTTTGCGCGCGACTTCCTGTTCAAGTATGGCATTTTGTTCGTCCAGCTGGCGGTTAGCGGCTTTAAGTTTCTTTTGGGTACGGTCCAGATCCGACTGATATTCTTCAATATTATCCAGCAGCTGGTTATAGGCCTGCTCGACCAGCACCAGCTCGTTGTTGTGCTGATCGGCTAAACGAATTCTGGAGCGCTCTAAGTTATCCAGCCGGAACCCTTTAATTTGCTGAGTTAAGTCACTTAGTGGCCGGTTCAGCATGCGATTAAAGGCAATAGTGAAAAGTACAATAAGGAAGATACTTTTAATAATGGCATTACCGATAATAAAGCCAAGGCTCACTTTAATACGGTCAATAGCAATGTCGCGGGTCGAAAACAGGCTGACATCACCCACTTTGGTGGAGTGGCCCGAAAATTCAAATATGAGTGAATCGTAGTAGCCAAAAATACCGTTACGTTCCGGCAGAAGAGCACCTTCGCTATTGTCGTCAGGCAAGTCACTCATAGTTGTGGTTTCGCCCAGCTGCACCAAAATATTACCGGCATCGTCGCGGATAAGAACCCCGGCAATAGCGGGAATACTAATAAGGCCGTCGGCAATGGTATCAATTTGATTGCTGTTAAACTCCCAAAGCGAACGAGTAAGAGAGCCATTAAAGGTGCTTTGCTGGTTTTGCAGTTCGGCAATCAGTACTCGTTTAGTATCAAAGTATTCGGCTCCAATTTGTATCGCGGTCACAATTAACGTCAACAAAAAGTAGACGGAAAGCACGCGAGTTAATAAGGAGGATGAAATACTTTTGATTGCCATAGACTGAGGTCAACGAGTTGTACAGATAGGGATAAACTAATTCATTGACTGAAATAACGCAATAAAGCAATCCGGCCAATAAAAAGCACTGACACAAAAATGACATATTAAAGTCATTAAGCTGTCACGAAAAGTCACTAAAGTCGCCACAAATTAATTCACAAAGGTCATAACTTATGAAGTTAATTACTTCTGCTGGCGCTTTAGCTGTTGCAGCCTTAGTCGCGGCTCCGGCTTATTCGCAACAGGACACACTGGAACCTGTGGTTGAGCAGGCTTCCTCTATCAATGAATCTGCTCGTCAGTCGCAGCTGACTATAGACCAAATTTCCGATGATATGCAGGAACGACTGCAACAGTATAAACGCATCATGAAAGAAATTGATGGGTTAAAGGTTTATACCGCACAAGTCGAGCAGCAAATCGATAGTCAGGAAAGCGAAAAAAGCGATATCAATAACTCTATTGATCAGGTCAGTTATGTTGAGCGTCAAATTACTCCCTTGATGTTACGTATGATTGACTCGCTTGAGTCTTTTGTTGAATTGGATGTGCCGTTTTTGCAAATAGAGCGAAGTGAACGCTTACAGCAGCTGAACGACCTGATGGAAAGAGCTAACGTTGACGTTTCTGAGAAGTTTCGTCGGGTTATGGAAGCTTACCAGATAGAGGCTGACTACGGTCGCAACATTGAAGCTTATACCGCCGAGCACGAAATTGATGGTCAGCAACAAGACGTCACCTTCCTGCGTGTGGGTCGTGTCGCGTTAATTTATAAAACCCGCGACGGTGAACATCTTGGATTGTGGAATCAGGAAACGCGCAGTTGGGAAGAGCTTGATAGTAAGCACTTACCTGCAGTTGAAGAAGCTATTCGTATTGCCAGAAAACAACTGGCACCAGATTTACTGATGATGCCTTTGTTCGCAAATAAATCGACCAGTTCCACTAACAACAGCGCCGGGCAATAAGGGGTGGTAGCCATGAGATTAAGTAAGCATATTGCAAAATGGTTTTCAGCGACGGTATTGGCAGTCACTTCTGTTACCGCCTTAGCAGCACCAGCTCCGCAAGACCCAATTAACCTGGATGAGCTTTTGCAGCAACTGCAACAGGGAAAGTTTTCTCAGTCGCAGAACAATAAAGAACGTGAACAGCGTTTTCGTGAAAGAGAGCAAGAACAAAAGGCCATGCTTGAGGCCGCTATTGCCGAGCGCAATCGTCTGGAACAACGAGCGGAACAACTGGAAACTCAGTTCGAGCAGAACGAAGTTGATTTGGGCAACCTGAGCGATACTTTAACGCAGCGTATGGGCTCACTAAAAGAGCTATTCGGTGTGCTGCAGCAGGTAGCTAACGATGCCTCCAGTAACTTTGAAAACTCAGTTATTTCTGCTCAGTTCCCTAACCGTGCCGAGCGGTTATCCGAACTTGCTGAACGTATGGGGTCTTCGTCTAAGCTGGCCTCTATTGAAGACATTGAAAGTGTCTGGTTTGCGTTACAACAGGAAATGACCGAGTCAGGTAAAATCGCGGAATTTGCCACTCAGGTAACTGAGGCCGATGGTGACAAAGAAGAGCAACAAGTGGTTCGTGTTGGTTCGTTTAACTTAGTGTCAGACGGCAAATACCTGGAGCGCATGAGTTCTACCGGCTCTGTTGCTGAGCTGGTTCGTCAGCCATCAGGGCGTTACCTCAGTACCGCAGAAGAAATTCAGCAAACTGACAGCGGCGTTGTGACTTTTGGCCTCGACCCCACCGGTGGTTCAATTCTGAGTCTGTTAGTTCAGGCGCCAAGTTTGGGTGAACGTATTGATCAGGGTGGAACCGTTGGTTACATCATTTTAGCTCTGGGTGCTATTGGTCTGCTGTTTGCACTGGAACGCTTTGTCTCGCTAATGCTGCTGGGTAATAAAGTGAAGCGTCAGCTGAAAAAAGATAAGCCGAGCGATGATAACCCGCTGGGCCGGGTGATGCTGCTGAAAGACAAGTATCCGCAGGCTGACACTGAAACCCTGGAATTGAAGCTTAGCGAAGGTATTTTACGCGAAGTGCCTAAAATCACCCGCAACCTGACGTTTATTAAGATTATTTCAGTAGTCGCACCGCTGATGGGTCTGCTGGGAACCGTAACCGGTATGATCAATACCTTCCAGGCTATTACCTTATTTGGTACGGGCGACCCGAAACTAATGGCTGGCGGTATTTCGCAGGCATTGGTAACAACGGTGCTGGGTCTGGTGGTTGCGATTCCAATGACGTTACTGTTCGCGACTTTGCATACGCGTAGCAAAAACCTGATTCATATACTGCAGGAACAAGCATCCGGCATTATCGCGGAGCGGTCTGAGCGAGGAGAGTAACCGTGTTATTCCTCATTGAATTCAGTAATGCAATTAGAGATTTCATCGAGGCCGGCGGACAAGTTCTGCTGGTCATCGGAATCCTCATTTTTACTATGTGGCTGATGATTCTTGAACGTATTTTTTATTATCTCAACGGGCACCGTAAAAATGTGAAAGAAACGCGGCAACGTTGGAAGCAGCGTGAAGACAAGTCGTCCTGGAATGCCGAGCAAATTCGGCAGGCAATGATTTCCCGCGTGAGTCTGGCATTAGGTGGAAACCTACCGGTGATAAAAGCGTTAGTTGCACTGTGCCCTCTGCTGGGTCTGATGGGTACCGTAACCGGCATGATCGAAGTGTTTGATGTGATGGCTGTGACCGGAACTGGCAGTGCCCGCTCCATGGCGTCGGGTGTTTCTAAAGCCACCATTCCGACTATGGCGGGTATGGTTGGTGCCTTGTCGGGAGTGTTTGCCGCAACCTGGCTACAACGCACCACACGTCGTGAACGCATGAAGCTGGAAGATAAAATTTTATTGGAACGTCACTAAGGTGATGTCGAGGACAGGATTATGAAGCAGCATTTTGCCAATTTAGTTGAAGAAGAAGAAAGTGCTATCGATATGACACCGATGCTGGACGTGGTGTTCATTATGTTGATTTTCTTCATTGTCACGGCTTCTTTCGTCAAAGAAGCGGGTATTGATGTGAACCGCCCTGATGCGGCCACCGCAGTGCAGAAAGACCGCGCCAATATCTTAATCGCGATAAGTGAAAACAACGAAATTTGGATTGATAAGCGCCAGGTGGATGTACGGGCAGTGCAGGCTAACATAGAGCGTTTGTACGCGGAGAACCCGCAGGGGTCTGTGGTGATTCAGGCGGATCAGGAATCAAACACCCGGGTGTTAATTAAGGTAATGGATGCAGCCCGCTCAGCGGGGGTTTACGACGTTTCTGTAGCAACGGATGAAGAGTAAATGATGAGATTCCTGGCAGCATTACTGGTTGCAGCTTTTGTCACCATTGGTTTGTTTTACCTGATGCAGTCCTTGATCAGTGGTGGCGAAGGGGCAATGAGCGAACCGCCGCGAGGCAGCGTGCTGGACTTTGTGCGCACGCCTGAACCTGAAGAAGTGCAGGAAAAGGAGCGCAAACCTGAACGCCCTCCGGAACCCGAGCAGCCACCGGAGGACTTACCTCAGCCGCAGATGAACAATGATATTGCGGAAACTGATGGTGGGGCGGGTTATGACTTTTCCGCGAATATGGACAGCGGTGCCGACATTGGCAGTGGAATGTCGTTGCAGGCAAGCGACGGCGAGTATCTGCCTATTGTTAAGGTTCAGGCGGCGTACCCTCGCAGAGCCTTGCAACGTGGTATAGAAGGTTATGTGGTGGTGGAGTTTACCGTAACCAAACAGGGATCGGTGCGAGACCCGGTCGTGGTAGAAGCCGAACCCGAAGGAATTTTCGATCAGGCCGCGATGGATGCCGTACTGAAGTTTAAATACAAACCTCGGGTGATTGATGGCGAGGCGGTGGAAGTGGACGGTGTTCGCAACCGCATGACCTTTGAAATGAACTGATTGGGTGACTTATGAAATTTAAACTCATTGCTTTTGCGGCTTGCAGTTGCTGGCTGGCTTTTGCCCACCCGGTGCTGGCACAACAGACTGAACGGGTTCCGGCGTTACGGGAAAAAGTATACGGACAATTGGCCCGCGCTCAGGAGCAGGCGGATAACGGCAACCTCGCCGAAGGTATTTCGATACTGGGCGAAGTGGCCGAAAAAGCCGATAGTATGAACAGCTACGAACGCGCCATGATGTGGAACTTTTACGGTTTCATGTATTACGAACAGGGCAATACCAAGGAAGCTATTAACTACTTTGAAAAAGTTGTGAAAGAGTCGCCTATTCCTGAATCTTTGGAAAAAAGCACGCTGTACAGCCTGGCTCAACTTGCCTTAAGTGATGGCCAGTTCCAGCGCGCAATTAGCTTTTTAGACCAATGGGAAGGCCTTGCGGAAGAAGGTGAGATGGGTAAAGCCTGGGTGTTAAAAGCACAAGCTTATTACCAGGCTGATAAACACCGGGAAGCTTTGTCTCTAATTGATAAAGCCATTGCAGCTGTCGATGCAGAAAACAAAATACCAGATGAAAACTGGTTGATTTTAAAACGCGCATTGCACTATGAACTGGAGCAGCCGCAGCAGGTAGCTAAGGTTATGGAGCGTTTAGTGACCAGTTACAGCAAGCCGGAGTATTGGGTGCAACTGGCAGGTGTTTACGCGCAGTTGGAACAGGACGAGAAACAGCTGGCGGTACTGGAAGCCGCGCATCAACAGGGGTATATCGAAACAGGCAGTGAGTGGCGGCAGTTAGCTCAGGCTTATTACTTTAATGAATTGCCGTACAAAGCGGCAGAAACCATGCAGGAAGCTATGTCTAAAGGCAAAGTTGATGCCTCTGTCGATAACCTGAAATTTGTGGGTCAGGCCTATACTCAGGCTAAAGAGAATGAAAAAGCCATTAGTGCCTATAAGAAAGCTTCGGAAAAAGTTGAACACGGAAACTTTGCGGCGCAAATAGCTCAGCTGTATTTAACTTTGGATAACAATGAAGCCGCTGTGGAATATGCAGAACAGGCCTTTAATAGAGGTGATCTGGATAACGAAGGGAATCTGTATCTGGCTGAAGGCATGGCCTTACTGAATTTAAAGCGTTACGACCAGGCTATTGAATCTTTTAAGCAGGCAGCTGAAATTGAAGGCGTGGAGCGCTCGGCAAAACAATGGCTTAAGTACGCGAAAAGCCAGCATGAGCAGCAACAGCAAATGGCAAACTTACAATAAACGAGTATTTATAACCTTATCCCAACAATACTGTCATTTGATTGACTAAAAAACGAAAAAAAACTGTAAGAAATTTTCCATTCATTATAATGTGCGCGAAATTTATACAGTTTTATTGTTTTGGGTGAGGATAATGATGAATAAGTACTCGGTTCCGTTATTGATTGCTGCCACCGCAGCCAGCTTTTCGGCTTTCGCTAATAATGATGACAGTTTAACGGTTTATGGCCGGGCAAATGTTTCGTTTCAAAGTAATGACTATGGTTTTGGTTCTGAAACCGAGGTGGTGAGTAATTCATCACGCTTTGGTTTTAAAGGTGCCAGCGAACTGGAGTCTGATTTAGAAGTCTTTTATCAAATTGAGTTTGGCGTTGACTTAGCCGACTCAGATGATGACGAAGACGCAGTGACTAACCGTGAACAGGTTGTCGGCTTGCGCGGTAACTTTGGTAAAGTAATGATAGGCCGTTACGATACCTTTCTGAAGGACTCTCAGGGTTCTGTAGATGAGTTTAAAGATTTTGAAGCTGACTTAAAAAGTTTGTTCAAGGGTGAGAATCGCCCGGACAATACTTTGACTTATTATTCTCCTTCTTATCAGGGGTTTAGTTTTGGTGTTACTTACATAGCGTCAGAAGATGACAATGTTGATGACGGCTTTTCGTTCGGTCTGTTGTACGGTGACAGCAAGCTAAAGAAAACCAAGTACTACGCTGCGCTAGCCTTTGATCGCGACGTGAATGGTTATGATGTTACTCAGTTAACAGGTGCCACTAAATTTGGAAAAACTCGGGTTGGTGTTGTACTGCAGCAATTTGAAACCATCAATGGGTCATACGACTCTGACGGTTACCTGATAAGTGCTGCTCACCCATATGATAACTGGGTTTTTAAAGCGCAGTATCAGGCCATAGATGATGACACAGATAATGACGCTTCATTATCTGTGGGTGCCGATTACTTCTTCAGCGGCGACACTCGCGTTTATGCCTGGTACACCGGCCGTGAGTGCGACATCAGCCTCTATTCTACTAAGGGTTGCGGCGCAACACCGGGTATCGAGCAAGACTTCTTTGCTGTAGGTATTCGCCACGATTTTTCCTGGTAAGCGCTTTCTCCTGCAGAAAAACACAAAAGTAGCCTGACACTCTTTGTCAGGCTACACTATAGCGGTCACTCTCAACCTATCTGTACGCTATGATCAACCTCGCCGTATTGGGGCTCTACTTACTTATTGGTTTTATCCTGAAGCGTACCGGCAAATGCCCGGACAACACAGCGCAAGTTCTCAATCTCTACGTTATTTACGCTGCCTTACCCGGCGTTATATTCAGTAAAGTTCCGGCTCTGGAGTTTTCTACTGATCTGCTGATTCCGGTTGTTATTCCCTGGATTCTTTTAGCCTTTAGTGCTGTTTTTATATGGTTGTTAGGGCGAGCCTTTAAATGGCCCAGGGAAGTGGTCGGCGCGTTACTTATTTGTGTGCCACTGGGCAATACCTCGTTTTTTGGCTTTCCGATGATAGAAGCCTTTTATGGCAGTGACGCTATTGTTTATGGCCTGTTATACGATCAGTTCGGTTCCTTTTTTGGTCTGGCAATTTACTCGACCATTGTTATCGCCCTATACCGCGAGCAGGACAATAAACCCACAGTGGCCAGTGTTACCCGTCAAATTGTGACATTTCCGCCTTTTATCGCGCTCATTATTGCGTTGTTAACGAAATCTCTGGTTTATCCGGAAGTTTTTCAGCGGCTTATTGACTCGTTGGCGGTGACTTTAGTGCCGGTTATTATGATAGCCGTGGGTTTTCAGTTGAAATTCCGCCTGCCTAAGGGCAGTAAAACACCATTAACGGTAGGTTTATTGACGAAACTGGTTCTAATGCCCCTGATTACCGTTGGCTTATTGTATGGCTTCGGTTTTGACAGCACCCTGGTACAGGTGACTATTTTTGAAAGTGCCATGCCGCCTATGATCACAGCAGGCGCAGTGGCTATTATGGCTGGGCTGGCGCCGCGTTTGTCGGCGGCTATGGTCGGTTACGGTATCTTGTTTGCCTTTGTTTCCTTACCCATTGTTTACCAATTATTGCAGTTGCTCTCTGCGCATTGATATAAGAAATTTGACAGAGATGTGTCTAGATTCATAAAAGTGTCATATTCTTTAGTAATAATTGAACCATCAGTTCATATTAGGGAAACAATGCATGTCACGTAGAATTCTAATTGTTGAAGATGAAGCGCCTATTCGTGAGATGTTGAGCTTTGTTATGGAACAACACGGTTATCAAGCTGTGGAAGCCAACGACTTTGACGCTGCTGTCGATAAAATTGCCGAACCCTATCCGGATATGGTGTTACTGGACTGGATGCTTCCGGGCGGCTCAGGTCTGCAGCTGGCTAAAAAAATTAAAGGCGATGATTTTACCCGTAATATTCCTATCATCATGCTCACCGCAAGAGGCGAAGAAGAAGATAAAGTTAAAGGCCTGGAAGTCGGCGCTGATGACTATATTACCAAACCTTTTTCTCCAAAAGAGCTTATGGCCCGCATGCGCGCCGTTTTTCGCCGTGTTGCACCAACCGTGCTTGATGAACCGCTGGAAGTTGAAGGCTTAAAACTTGATCCGGTATCGCACCGTATTTCGGTCGATGACAAAGGCATCGATATGGGCCCGACAGAGTTCAAACTACTGCACTTTTTTATGACACACCCGGAGCGGGTATACAGTCGTGAACAGCTGCTGGACCACGTTTGGGGCACCAACGTGTATGTGGAAGACCGGACTGTTGATGTTCATATTCGCCGTTTGCGTAAAGCCCTGACCGAACATGGTTACGACCGTTTGATTCAAACGGTTCGGGGAGTTGGCTATCGTTTTTCAAGTCGCTAAGCGCAGGCTGATTTAGTATGGACAGGAACTATTCCAACTGGCAGTCACTGACCAGTCTTGGCCTATTTCTGCTGCCGTTTTTGTTTATTGGCTGGCTGTTTGACCTGTTCTGGCCGGTCATGGCTCTGGCGTTATTAGGGCTGGTCTGCTGGCATTATTATTATCAGCAAAAACTCATTAAATGGTTGTGGCAAAGCCGCACTCTCATGCCGCCGTCTGCGCCGGGTAGTTGGTCGTATATTTACGATGGTATTTATCGCTCGCAGCGCCGAAGCCAAAAAAGACGTAAAGCTTTAGCGCGCTTATTACGACGTTTTCGTGAAGCTGCTGAAGCTTTGCCTGACGCTGCTATTGTGTTCCGTGCCGACGGCGCGTTGCTGTGGAGTAACAAGCTGGCGCAGTTTTATTTCGGCTTGCGCTGGCCGGACGATGCCGGACAGCGGTTGTCGAACCTGATTCGACACCCTGAATTCTATGCCTACCTGAACGCTGGTAATTTTGACGAAGAACTAACTATTCCTTCACCCATTCGTGAAAGTCTGGATATTGAAATTCGTATTATGCCTTACAGCGAAGATCAGTTTCTTCTGGTTGCCCGTGACGTAACTCAGGTAAAACGTCTGGAGAACTTACGTCGTGAATTTGTGGCAAACGTGTCTCACGAACTGAAAACGCCGCTGACAGTGTTGCAGGGTTATCTGGAAATGATGGATGAGCCGCAGCAGACGCCACCGGCCATGCTGAAAAAAGCCGTCGAGAACATGAATGCGCAAAGCACTCGTATGGCCAACCTGGTGGATCAGCTACTCACCTTATCGCGTATGGAAACGCCAAGTAACGATGTCTTTGATCACGAAGTGGATATGCCAGCTTTGCTGGAACAGTTAGAGTCTGAAGCGAAGCGTTTAAATGAAGCGAAACAGCATAAGATTGAGTTTGAGGTTGCACCCGTGCGGATTTACGGCAAAGAAAACCTGCTGCGCAGTGCGATGCAAAACTTAATAACCAATGCCATTAATTACACACCCGACGGCGGTGAAATAAAAGTCACCTGGAAAACCGTAGCCGGTGGTGTTGAGTTCAGTGTTAAAGATAACGGTAAAGGTATTGCTGCAGAACACTTGCCGCGTCTTACCGAGCGTTTCTACCGGGTTGAGGATGATCGCAACAGTGCCAGTGGTGGCACCGGCTTAGGGCTGTCGATAGTTAAGCACGCCATAGAACATCACAACTCGCAATTAGACATTAATAGCTCGCTGAAAAAAGGCAGTCGTTTCTCATTTCGCATACCGAGTGGGCTATTAGTCAGTTAGTCATAAAATTTTCATATTGTCATAAAGTTGTCACATAACCGTCTTAAACTGACGGCAATTCGAGAACAGTTCAATAACCCTTAGAGGTGAATACACTATGTTTCAATCAACTTTGAACAAAACATTAACCGGTTTGGTTGTTGCAGGTTCGCTGGCGTTTAGTTCGTTAGCTGCGGCAACTGACGATTTACCAGAATACGAAAAAGTCAGCGGTTTATCAGGCAATTTATCTTCAGTTGGTTCTGATACCTTAGCTAATATGGTGACCTTCTGGAGTGAAGAGTTTAAGCGCAACTATCCAAGTGTGAACATTCAGGTGCAGGCGGCAGGTTCTTCAACCGCGCCTCCGGCTTTAACCGAAGGTACCTCAAACTTTGGTCCTATGAGTCGCGCAATGAAATCAAAAGAAATTGAATCTTTTGAAAAGCGTCACGGTTACAAGCCGACTCCGGTTCGCGTTGCCATTGATGCATTGGCGGTATTCGTACACAAAGATAATCCAATTGAAGGTCTGACAATTCCTGAAGTTGATGCAATATTTTCATCAACTCGTAAATGTGGCCTGAATGAGCAAGTGAATCGCTGGGGCGACCTGGATATGGATGGTGAATGGAGCAACCGCGACTTACAGCTTTATGGCCGTAACTCGGTATCCGGCACTTACGGTTATTTTAAAGAAGTGGCGTTATGTGATGGCGATTTCCGTTCGAACGTGAATGAGCAGCCAGGTTCAGCGTCTGTTGTGCAGTCAGTCTCTACCTCAATTAATGCGATTGGTTATTCCGGTATTGGTTATGTAACGTCAGGCGTTAAAGCGGTACCTATCGCCAAAGCCGAAGGCCAGGAATTTATTGGCGCGACAGCTGAGAATGCGTTGGCAGGTCAGTATCCATTAGCGCGCTTCCTGTACATTTACGTGAACAAGCACCCGACTAAACCTTTGGGCAAAGCGGAAGGTGAATTCCTGCGCATGATTTTGTCAAAAACAGGCCAGGATATCGTCAATAAAGACGGTTATATCGGCTTACCAAAAGCGGTAGTTGAAGCTGAACTGAAGAAGCTTGGTTTAGATTAATTTAACCTTCTAAAGGAATAGCCGGTAGCTTGCTGCCGGCTTTTTTTATAACTATTACGGCATTATTAAGAAATTATGACAGCGGTGTAACAATACTGTCATATTGTTCAACTAAACTGTCTGCAGACTTTTAGTAACGCGTATTCAAACTTGAGGTTTCTGATGGCATCACTGTCAGCTCAACAACTAGCCGCTAATCGGGGCCGATTATTTAAAGATCGCGCCGCACGCTATGGTGTCACCTTAGGTGGTATTATGGTTCTGGTAGCGCTGTTGCTTATCTTTTTCTACCTACTTTATGTTGTCCAGCCTATTTTTGAGTCGGTTTCCTTAAAAGAGGAACAGAGCTTTTCATTGCCAAACAGTGATGATGTAGAAGCACTTGGCATGGAAGAGCAGGCCGAAATTGGCTACCGTCTAATGAAATCGGGAAAATTTGAGTTCTTTGCGTTGGCCGACAAATCTATCGTTAAGCGCCAGGCCGGCGACATCATTGATTCAAAAGAAGTGGTTTCCGAGGACAGAATAACAAGCTTTGCCAGCACTCTGCCGGTCAACAAGCAGTACGCATACGGCCTGAACGATGGTACGGCGATGGTGGTTCAGCCTAAATTTAAAGTGTCTTTTGCTGAAGACCCTCAGACAGGCGCACTTGAGCGTACGATAATGCCGCGTGTTGAGGTATTGAATAATGCCGAACCATTAGTTGTCGATGAAAGTGGTCAAGCTTTAGAAAAGCTGGCTTACGAGAGCGATGGTGACACCATGATGTTTGCTGCTGTGCAGGGTGGTAATAACCTGCTTATTACCAAATACGCAGCAGAAGAAAACTTTATGACTGGCGAAACGACATTAAAGCCGGTTTTTCATAAAGTGACACTAAACGGTACTATCGATGACTTAATTGTCACTCCGGACTTACGTCAGGTTATGGCACGTCGCGGTAACCGAATTCACGTATTCGATGTCGGAATTTCAGGGCAGGTGACTGAGCGTGAATTAATGCTGGTTAATGCGCGTGAGCAGGGCAACGCCACGGGCCTCTATTTAATGGCCGGGGCAAGCTCTATATTGGTGACTCACGATACCGGGTTGGTAACACAGTGGTTCCAGGTATCGACAGATGAAGGTCGGCAATATCAATATATTCGCTCATTTGATGCTGGCTCGCCGGTTAAAGATATTGAAGTTGAATACTATCGACGTACTTTTTACACCGTTTCAGAAAACGGACAGCTGGGCATATTCTATACGACATCAGAGGCGGATCTGTACCGGGGGAACCCTCTGGAGTCCAGTTTAGAACATGTCATGGTCGACCCACGAGCCAACTACCTCATCATGCAGAGTGGTGATCGCTTCAGTGTGTTTGATATTAAGAACGAACATCCTGAGGTTACCTGGAGCGCTATGTGGCAGGAAGTCTGGTATGAGGGATACCCTGAGCCTGACTACACCTGGCAATCGACCTCTGGTTCCGATGACTTCGAAGCTAAATACAGTTTGGTACCCATTGCTTTTGGTACCATCAAGGCAGCAGCGTATGCAATGCTGTTTGCGGTGCCTATTGGTTTGGCAGCCGCGGTTTATACGGCGTACTTTATGTCTCCGTCGGTGCGTAAATACGTCAAGCCGACTGTTGAAATTATGGAAGCCTTACCAACCGTTATCCTGGGTTTCCTAGCCGGTCTTTGGCTGGCACCGATAATCGAGAGGTATCTTCCGGGCCTGATAGCCGTTTTGCTGCTGGTACCGGCAGCGATAATATTGACGGCATTCTTATGGTCGAAGTTACCTTCCCATATTCGTAACACCATAACCGACGGGCGCGCTGCGTTGTTGCTTATACCCATTATTTTGCTGGTTGGCTGGTTCTCGTTTGGTCTGAGTCCGTGGGTTGAGGAAGTCCTGTTTGACGGTAATGTGCGTGGCTACTTAACCAATGAACTGGGCATAACCTTTGATCAGCGTAACTCATTGGTTGTTGGTATCGCGATGGGCTTTGCGGTTATTCCAACCATCTTTTCTATTGCCGAAGATGCGGTATTCAGTGTGCCTAAGCATTTATCTAATGGCTCTCTGGCATTGGGCGCTACTCCATGGCAGACATTAACCAAAGTGGTTCTGCTAACCGCCAGCCCGGGAATATTCTCGGCGGTTATGATGGGGCTGGGACGCGCTGTAGGTGAAACTATGATTGTTCTGATGGCTACCGGTAATACGCCAATTATGGACTGGAACATCTTCGAAGGTATGCGCACCTTGTCTGCGAATATAGCGGTCGAGATGCCGGAATCTGAAGTTGGTAGCTCGCACTACCGAATCTTGTTCCTGGCGGCTTTTGTGCTGTTCATATTTACCTTCTTCTTTAACACCATTGCTGAATTTGTCCGTCAACGCTTGCGCGACAAATACAGCTCGATGTAATTCCGGAACAGAGGTTTATAGCAATGAATACATGGTTTAAATCCGGAAAGCCCTGGATCTGGTTAACCGCCGGTTCGGTCAGTATCAGCTTGATAGCCGTTATTGGACTGGTGCTTATGATTGGCTGGCGCGGGCTGTCTTTTTTCTGGCCTTCAGCTATTCACGAGATGTCTATTGAACAGGCTGACGGTTCAACGCGCACGTTAATTGGCGAAATTTATGAAAGCGAGTCGGTGCCAACGTCACGAGTGAGTGACGCAGGCACTATCATGGACGGCTATGAAGAAGAGGAAGTGACTCGTTACCTAATGAAAATTGGTAACCGTGAGTATGTGCCTCTCGATTTTGCCTGGGTGTTAGGGCCTGCGATTCGTGCGGACGAAACGCCAGCTGATCTGGCCGTTATTGAACGAACCAAAGATGGTAACTTTTATGGTTATCCAGTTGCGATTGAGCAGCAGGGGGAGCGAGTTGCGACACAAGGCAACTTGCGTGAAGAGCTGTTTCAACGCATGGAACGAGCGGTAGAGCTTAATGAAGAAGCCATGGCGCTGCAGGAAGGCGAAATAGGTGCGGTTAATTACAAACTAAACCAGCTCAATCTTGAGAGCCGCAGTCTTGAGCTTGAGGGGAACTTAACTCAGGAAGCCATGGACGACATTGAACGTCGTCGCGAAGAACTGCATAACGAGTATCTTGAATATGAAAAAGAGCTGTTTGCACTGCGCGATAAAGCGGGTCGCGATTCACTGATTATGCGCGACATGCGTGGTGAGGAAATAAAAGTACCTATGTATCAGGTGCTGGATGTGAACTTCCCTAACGACATGGGTTTTTTCTCAAAAATAGGGCATTTCTTCCAGCAAATTGGTAAGTTTGTATCTGAACCTCCGCGTGAAGCCAATACCGAGGGCGGTGTATTCCCGGCAATTTTCGGTACCGTTTTTATGGTGCTGTTAATGTCGATTATTGTGACGCCCTTTGGTGTTATTGCGGCTGTTTACTTGCACGAGTACGCGGGTAAAAACGCCGTGACCAAGCTGATTCGTATAGCGGTTATCAACCTCGCGGGTGTGCCATCTATTGTTTATGGTGTGTTTGGTTTAGGTTTCTTTGTCTACATGGTAGGCGGTAGTCTCGACCAGGTGTTTTATCCGGAAGCCTTGCCCAGCCCGACCTTTGGTACGCCAGGCGTTCTGTGGTCTGCGGTAACTCTGGCTATTCTGACTCTACCGGTGGTGATTGTATCGACCGAAGAAGGTTTGTCTCGTATTCCACCCTCGTTGCGCGAAGGCAGTTTGTCTTTAGGTGCCACTAAGTGGGAAACCATTTGGCGCATTGTTCTGCCTATGGCGTCACCGGCTATTATGACCGGTTTGATCCTGGCCGTTGCCCGTGCTGCAGGTGAAGTTGCACCATTGATGCTGGTGGGTGTGGTTAAGTCGGCGCCTATGTTGCCGCTGGACGGAAACTTTCCTTACTTCCATCTGGACAGAAAATTTATGCATCTGGGCTTTCATATTTACGACGTAGGCTTCCAGAGCCCGAACGTCGAGGCTGCCCGGCCGCTGGTTTACGCTACGTCTTTCTTGTTGATAACCGTTATTGTCGGTTTGAACTTAACAGCCATTGGCGTACGTAACCACTTACGTGAAAAATACCGCTCACTTGAGCATTAAAGTTGAGCACGAAAGTTTTGATGAATTAGCGAAAAGGTCTGAACTTATGATTTCGGTAAATCCGAGTACAAGCAACTTAGAAAAGCTGGACTTACACAACTTGCCAGCAGAACAGACTGCTTTAGATATTAAAAACCTGGATCTTTATTACGGTGAAGATCAGGCGTTGTATGATATTTCTATGCGCATTCCGAACAACCGCGTAACGGCGTTTATCGGACCATCGGGCTGTGGTAAGTCAACGCTTCTGCGCTGCATTAACCGCATGAACGACTTGGTTGAAATTTGTCGTATTGAAGGCCAGATTGATATGCACGGCCACAATATTTACGACAAGAACGTTGATGTAGCGGCGCTGCGTCGTCGTGTTGGTATGGTGTTTCAGCGCCCGAACCCGTTTCCTAAGTCTATTTATGAGAACGTGGTTTATGGTCTACGCTTACAGGGTGTAAAAGACAAACGTGTGCTGGACGAAGCGGTAGAAACGTCATTGCGTGGCGCAGCCTTATGGGATGAAGTAAAAGACCGCCTAAACGCCAGTGCGTTCAGTTTGTCGGGTGGTCAGCAGCAACGTCTGGTTATTGCGCGTTCTATTGCCATTGAGCCGGAAATTCTGTTGCTGGACGAACCAACGTCTGCTTTGGATCCTATTTCGACTTTGACCATTGAAGAGCTGATCACCGATTTGAAAGACAAATATACCGTGGTTATTGTCACGCACAACATGCAGCAGGCCGCGCGCGTCTCAGACCAGACCGCATTTTTGTATATGGGTAAACTGATTGAGTATGCCGATACTGATACTCTGTTTACGACCCCGTCTGAGAAGCAAACAGAAGATTATATTACCGGTCGTTACGGTTAAGGAGAGTGTCATGGATAAGATGAATATGAACAAGCACATTTCCGGCAAGTTCAACGAAGAACTTGAGGCTGTGCGTAACCGTGTATTGAGCATGGGTGGCTTAGTTGAGAAACAACTGCAGGATGCACTTCAGGCTATTCAAAAAGGCGATGCTGAACTGGCCGAAAAAGTTCTGACCAGTGACCATAAAGTCAATAAGCTGGAAGTGCAGATTGACGAAGAGTGCGTACATATTATTGCTAAACGTCAGCCCGCTGCCAGTGACTTGCGTCTGGTTATCGCTATTATCAAAACCATTGCCGATTTAGAGCGTATTGGTGATGAAGCCGAGCGTATTGCCAAAGTAGCGAAGGAAAGCTTCAATAACGACCAGCAGCAGCTGTTGGTGAGTCTGGAAAACCTTGGGCAGCAAGTATTAAGCATGTTGCATAAAGTTCTGGATGCTTTCGCGCGCATGGATCTTGAATCGGCTTACGACGTGCATCAGCAGGACGAACAGGCTGATCGTCAATATGAAGCGCTGACACGTCAGCTTATGACGTACATGATGGAAGACTCTCGTTCTATTCCAAAAATCATGAATGTTCTGTGGTCTGCTCGTTCTTTAGAGCGTATTGGCGACCGTTGTCAGAACATTGCCGAGTACATTATCTTCTTTGTGAAAGGCAAAGACGTGCGCCATGTCTCACCAGAGAGCATGGAACGCACGGTTATGGGTAGAAAAGACTAGAATAAGCGCCGGGCGCGAATCGTGCCCGGAATGTCTTTCAGTTGTTGTAGTACATCGGCACCGTTATCACTGTCGATATCCATCACTACGTAACCAACGTTCTCATCCGTTTGTAAGTACTGACCTACCACGTTAATCTCGTTGTCACTGATAATGCGGTTAATGGCGTTTAGCATACCCGGTTGGTTTTTATGAATATGCAGCAGGCGCTGCGCTGTTGCGTGCGTCGGCAGGCTAACCTCGGGGAAGTTCACCGCAGACAGGGTAGAGCCGTTATCGGAATAACGCACCAGTTTTCCGGCTACTTCAACGCCAATGTTTTCCTGAGCTTCTAAGGTTGAGCCGCCAATGTGTGGCGTTAACAGGCAGTTTTTCAGGCCGCGTAAAGGCGACAGAAACTCATCGCTGTTGCCTTTGGGCTCAACCGGAAACACATCAATAGCAGCGCCGGCCAGGTGCCGTGACGACAAGGCTTCGGCAAGAGCGTCGATATCCACAACCGTTCCGCGCGAAGCATTAATCAGCAGGCTGCCTGCCTTCATCCGCTCAATTTGGCGACGACCTATCATCCACTGAGTTTGCTCGGTTTCCGGCACATGCAGAGTGATGATGTCGGCCTGTGCCAGTAAGTCGTCCAACGTGGGAACGGACTGAGCGTTGCCCATGGGGAGTTTGTCTTCCACGTCAAAGTAACGAATGTGCATGCCCAGCTGCTCGGCCAATACGCTGAGCTGACTGCCTATGTGGCCATAGCCGACTATGCCCAGTATCTTTCCGCGTGCCTCATAAGACTGCTTAGCTGACTTCAGCCAACCGCCTTCGTGGGCTACGGCATTTTTTTCCGGAATGCCACGCAACAACATAATTATTTCGGCTAAAACCAGTTCAGCAACACTGCGGGTATTTGAAAATGGCGCGTTAAAAACGATAACACCGTGCTTCTTCGCTGCATCTAAATCAACCTGGTTGGTGCCAATACAGAAACAACCTACGGCAATGAGCTTTTCGGCAGCGGCAAACACACGGTCGTTCAGCTGGCTGCGTGAGCGTATACCCAGAATATGAGCGTCTTTAATTTTGTCGCACAGCTCGTCTTCGCTCAGCGAAGTCTGCAGTATTTCCAGATTATGGTAGCCATGATGCCGAAACAGCTGAATGGCGCTTTCATGAACGCCTTCCAGCAGTAAAACTTTGATTTTGTCTTTTGCCAGGGATATCTGCATTAGCCACTTACCTTCAGGGTTTGGACTCCGTCTTCACGAGCAATTAAAGCGATATCAGCGCCACGCTGGGCAAACAGTCCGTTAGTGACCACGCCGACAATATTATTCAGCTCAGCTTCAAGCTTCATTGGCTCCATAATATCGAAGTTATGCACGTCGAGGATCCAGTTGCCGTTGTCGGTGGTAAAACCCTGACGCCAGACCGGGTCGCCGCCCAATTTCACAATTTCACGGGCCACGTACGAACGCGCCATAGGAATAACTTCAACCGGCACCGGGAATTGCCCCAGGCGGCCAACCATTTTGCTTTCATCTGCAACGCAAACAAACTTTTTCGCTACTGCGGCAATAATTTTCTCGCGGGTTAATGCGCCACCGCCGCCTTTAATCATTTGACCGTGCTCAGTAATTTCGTCAGCACCGTCGACGTAAACGGGCACATCCACAACAGAGTTAAGCTCAAACACTTCAATGCCGTGCGATTTCAGACGCTCGGTTGAGGCTTCAGAACTGGATACTGCGCCTTCTATGTCATGCTTTCGTTCGGCCAGAGCATCAATAAAAAAGTTTACCGTTGAGCCCGTTCCGACTCCGACCACAGTGCCGTCTTCAATGTATTGCATAGCAGCTTCTGCTGCCGCTTTTTTGAGTGCATCAGCGTTGCCTGACATGAGCGTTTTTCTCCGTTTGATCTTCTATACGCGAGTATAAGGAATTTGTTGGTTTTTATCGACGTTTCTTTACTTCAGAAACGCCAGTGCTTTGCCGGTGTTATCACTTCCGGTAATGGAATGTCCCAGCTTTCGACGGGAATGCTTTCAAGCTGTTGTTCGTTATAGCTTAACCCTATGGGTGATAAGTTGGGTTGATAACCGCTATGCCATTGAGCCAAAGTGCGATCATAATAGCCGCCGCCCATACCCAGCCGGTTACCGTTTTGATCGAATCCGACAAGAGGCATAAGCAGTATCTGAATGTCCGATAGCGGCACCACATTCTGTACGTTTAATTCGGGTTCCTGAATACCGTACTTGTTGAGCGTCATTGGGGTATCAGGAGTATAGCGTAAAAACAGCAAATGACCTTTAGCAAACGGGTGAAGTACCGGCAAAACGGTGTTAAAACCCAGTTGCCATAGCTTTTCAATAACCGGAGCGGTTGGCAGTTCACCGTCAAAACTCTTATATACGGCCACTGTGGTTTGCTCTGGTTGCAGATGACTTAAACGAAGCTGCAGTTTATTGGCAACCTCGCGCGCTGCTGCCTGTTGTTGTTCGGCAGGTAAATTGCGGCGAATCTGCTGTAACTTGCGTCTAAGGTTCTGTCGGGTCATGCTAGAGTCTGCTTTTAGAAAAACGCTGAAGAATATCCTGAGGATAACCGATGAAAACAATAAAAACGATAGCTTTAGCCATGGTCGCCATGGCCTTTACGGTTGCAGCTTATGCTGTGCAAGCGCCACCTAAAGCCCCGGAACGTGACCGTGGCGAAGGCCCTTACGAACGCCTTATTTTACGTGGCGGAACCTTGGTTAACGGTGAAGGCGCGCCGCCCTTTGGGCCGGTAGACATCGTTATTGAGAATGACCGCATTGTCGATATTGTCAGTGTGGGCAACCCCGGCGTGCCAATTAAGCCGGAAGGGCGGCCTGAAGCGGGCGCTAACGACAAAGAACTGGATGTGAGCGGCAAATACGTTCTGCCCGGCTTTGTTGATATGCACGGGCACATTGGCGGCTCGGCAAAAGGCATTCCGGCGGAATACGTGCTGAAGCTATGGTTAGGACATGGTATTACCACCATTCGAGAGCCGGGCAGTTTTAATGGCCTGGACTGGGTTCAGTGGCATGAGAAACGCGCTGCGGACAACCGCATTACGTCACCCCGAATTGTTCCTTACGTAGGCTTTGGTCAGGGCCGAGATGAGCCTATTTACAACGCGGAACAGGCACGCGAGTGGGTTCGTTATATTAAAGGCGAGGGAGCAAAAGGTATTAAGTTCTTTGGTGCCTCGCGTAAAGTAATGGAAGCGGCGCTGGACGAAGCCAACAAGCAGGGCTTAGGCACTATGATGCACCACGCGCAACTTAATGTGATGTCAATGAACGCATTAGATTCAGCACGTTCAGGCTTAACCTCAATGGAGCATTGGTATGGTTTGCCGGAGGCTTTGTTTGAAGAGCAGCGCGTGCAGGACTACCCGGCAGATTATAACTACAACAACGAGCAAAACCGTTTTGAAGAAGCCGGGCGTTTATGGAAGCAGGCGGCAGAGCCGGGCTCTGAAAAATGGAATGCGGTGCGTGACGAACTCATTGAACTGGACTTCACCATTAACCCCACCTTAACCATTTACGAAGCCTCGCGTGACTTAATGCGTGAGCGTCAGGCTATTTGGCATGACGAATATACTCTGCCACGGTTGTGGGACTTTTTTGAACCCAGCCGCTATGCGCATGGTTCGTATTGGTTTGACTGGACCACGGACAACGAAATTGCCTGGAAAAAGAACTATCAGAAATGGATGGCGTTTTTGAAGGACTTCCATGAAAACGGTGGCCGTATTACCACTGGCTCGGATTCAGGCTACATCTACAAAATTTACGGCTTTGGTTATATTCGCGAGCTGGAGTTATTGCGTGAAGCGGGTCTAAACGCGTTGGAGGTTATTCATGCTGCCAGCCTGGCAGGTGCCGAAGCGCTGAATATGGAAGACGACATTGGCTCAGTGGCCATTGGTAAAAAAGCCGATATGGTCATTGTGAACGAAAACCCGATGGATAACTTTAAAGTACTGTATGGCACCGGGCATTTCAAACTAGATGATAATAACCAGCCAATGCGCACTGAAGGCATTCAGTACACCATTAAAGACGGTATTATTTTCGATGCTCAGCAACTGTTGCAGGACGTTAAAGCCATTGTTGCTGAGGAAAAGGCGGATCGCCAAAAATAAGGGTGGCTTCCCAAGGTGCCGCTGCTGGCTGTAGCCCTTGAACCCATTGGTTCAAGGCGGGGAGCAAATGGTATCTGCCGTAGGCTTCCCGGTTCAAGCCGGGCTTGCTCATGGCAGGCCAGTGATCCCCTTTTAATACAAGCATCGGCTCAGGGACATAAGCCTGCTGGCAAACACCCCAGGAAACCGCAAAAGGGTTTACAACGTTGCTTTAGGTTAACCGTTAACGATTACGTTGTGAGCGTTGCTCACTCATAGCCTGTTCAATGGTTGCCTGAAGCAACTGAATTTTCTCTTCCAGTTTAGCAGTTTTTGCAGACTGTTCATTTTGATCCTGAATCCATTCATGACACAAATTCAGGGCTGTCATTACTGCTATCTGTTCCACATTGGTCAGTTGGGTCCGTTCCTTGGTTTCTTCAAGCCTTTCATTAAGCGCATCCGCCGCTTGCTGTAACGCACTCTCCTGCCCAATGGGACAAGCGACCTTGTAATTACGTTCCAGCAATTTTATATCCATGGTTTTTGCGGTCATTCAAAGACTCCTTGCAACTGACTCAACAGCGTTGATAACGGCATTATGGCATGAGCTACCGGTGTTTGTCAGCTAGCGATTACGTAAAGCCAGTGTTAGGATTAGGGCAAGATTAACCAAAGGCAGAATGTGAATGTCGACTCGTTTTAATTATGACCGTTTAGTTGAGCTTTACGCACAATACGATATGACGCCAAGTGCGTCGGAAGTGCAGGGCATGTTAACCGGGCTAATAGCCACCGGTAGTGACGCCAAAAGCAATGAATTAATGATATTAATGTCAGACCTGGCATACGACGGCCAGGGCTTGCCCGTCGAGCTGGAGAACTTGCTGCAACAGCAGGCCGAAGAAATTGAACACTCGCTGGGCGATGAAGATTTAGGCTACCGCTTGTTGTTACCTGAAGACACCACGCCGTTGTCTGACCGCTTAAGCGCACTGGCTGGCTGGGTTAACGCCTTTTTAGTGGGCTATGGTGTGAATCAGGAAAATATGACCAACTTAAGTGGTGACTTAAAAGAAGCCATTGAAGACATGGTCGAGCTGGCAAAAATAGAATTTACCGACGACGGTGATGAGGAAGAAGAACGAGCCTACACCGAAATTGTCGAGTATCTGCGTATTTCAGCCATGATGTGCTACACCGAGTTAGGCCGAAAAGAACAACCCGCGAACCAGCCGCCTAAAACTTTACATTAATTACTGACGGAGTTGAGGTCGTTGATGAAAGACGTTATTCCGCAGGACGAATTTAACCAGCGCCGGCAGCAGTTACTGCAATTGTTGCCGCCAAATTCACTGGCACTGGTTGCAGCCAGCAGTGAAGTTACCCGTAGCAACGATACCGAGTTTCCGTTTCGGCAAAACAGCGACTTTTTCTATTTAACCGGTTTTAACGAACCGGACGCTGTGTTGCTGCTGATCAACGACAGCAACCCACGCAGTGTTTTATTCTGTCAGGACAAAGATCCAAAGCACGAAGTTTGGCACGGGTTGCGTCTGGGTTATGAAAATGCCGTTGAAGCCTTAGCTGTTGATAGCGCAGAAGACCTAGATACCTTGCCCGAGCGCTTACCTGAATTGTTGCAGGGCATTGAATCGGTTTTTTACCCCATGGGCGAAGATTCAATATTGGCGGAGCTCGTCAGCGAAGCTCGTGACGAAGTAAGTGTTAAAGCCAGACGAAGCGGCAAACTGGCACCTCAAAGCTTGTCTGATTTACGGCCTGACCTGGACGCCATGCGTTTAATTAAGTCAGCCGCAGAAATAGCGGTAATGAAAGAAGCGGCACGTATAAGTTCGGGAGCGTTTCGTCGCATTATGCGTTTTGTTGAAGACGGTAAGCACGAGTATCAGGTAGCGGCGGAGTTGCATCATGAGTTTGCTATGAACGGCGCTTTGCATCCGGCGTATGGCATTATTAGCGGCGGCGGAGCAAACGCCTGCATTTTGCATTACACCGACAACCGAGACGTTCTGCGCAACGGCGATTTACTGCTGGTGGATGCCGGCGCTGAATATCAGGGCTATGCCGCCGATATTACCCGCACCTTCCCGGTGAATGGCAAGTTTAATGAGCCACAGAGCATACTTTACAATTTAGTGCTGGAAGCCCAGCAGGCCGGCTTTGCTGAAATAAAACCCGGCAGTAACCTGGTTAATGCGAGCGAAGCCGCAGCGCGGGTCATTAGCGACGGTCTGACGGAGCTTGGTATTTTAACCGGTGACGCAGAAGAGAATTTCAAAGAGCAGCGCTGGAAAACCTATTTTATTCACGGATTAGGCCACTGGCTGGGTCTGGACGTTCACGATGTGGGTCGTTATCGCAACAGTGAAGGCGAGCCGATTTCCTTTAAACCCGGCATGGTGCTGACGGTGGAGCCGGGCATTTATATTCCGGAAGACGCCGAGGTTGATGAAAAGTGGCGCGGCATCGGCATTCGCATTGAAGATGACCTGGTAGTAACAGCCGATGGCTTTGACAACATGACCGCCGGCGTACCAAAAACCATTGAAGAGATTGAAGAATGGATGAAAAGCCAGTAACTCAGGCTGATGTGGTTATAGCCGGAGGCAGCTTAGTGGGTGCCTTGACCGGCTTAATGTTGGCACAGCAGCGGCCGGACTGGCGTATTGTGGTGTGTGAACCACGAGCCGAAGGCCCGCCCGCCGACAAACGCATTATTGCGCTGGCAGCTGCCTCAGCAAAGCGGTTACAAAGCCTTGGCGCGCTCGATGGCATTGACACTACCCCAATAAAACACATTCATATTTCTGATCGTGGTTTTGCCGGCGCAGCCGAATTACACGCGGAACATGAAAAAGTTGAAGCGCTGGGGCGCGTGGTTTCGGCCTCAGAGCTGGTGAATAACCTATACCTGAGTTGCCAGAAACAGCCTAATTTAAACTGGTTGTCCGGTGTGCGACTGGAGTTACTGGAACAGCAGCAGGATCAGGTTGAACTCACTCTGGATAACACCCAGAAATTACAGACTAAGTTGCTGATTGGCGCCGATGGCCAGAACTCGCTGGTGCGCGAACAGCTGGAATTAAAATCCGATACCTACGACTACGGTCAGTTTGGCTGCATTGCTACCTTGGACATGAAGCAGCCCTTAGATGGCTGGGCTTTTGAGCGTTTTACCGAAGCCGGACCCATTGCTTTGTTGCCCATGCAGAATTCGCAGGCCTCATTGGTGTGGAGCTTTACCGAAAAGCAGCGTGAAGCCGCCGAACAATGGTCAGATACCGAGTTTCTACACCGTTGTCAGCAGGCCTTTGGCTACCGTGCAGGCTTATTTACCGGGGTCTCGAAGCGGGTTTTTTATCCGCTCATTTTACGCCGGGCTAAACGCTCAACCCATCACCGCAGTGTTATTATTGGTAACGCCTCGCATGCGTTACACCCCATAGCCGGGCAGGGGTTTAATCTGGGCTTGCGGGATACCGAAGTTTTATGTGAAGTACTGGCAACAACCGATGACCCCGGTCATTTCCGCGTTTTACAAGGCTACGAGCAGAACCGCGAACGCGACTATCAGGCCATTATTAAGCTGACCGACGGCCTTGTGCGTGGTTTCTCCAACCATTATTTACCCACCGTTGTGGGTCGCAACAGTGCGCTGATGTTACTGCAGCATTGTTCGCCGCTGAAATCCGCCTTTGCACGCTTAACCATGGGGATGAAACCATGACCATGAAACGCAAAAAGTTAGATGTTGTGATTGTTGGTGGCGGCATGATTGGCCTGAGCCTGGCGATACGTCTGGCTCAGCAGAACCGGCGAGTGATGGTGCTGGAAAGACATTCGCAGCCTGAACTTTCTGACGAGCTGGCTTTACGGGTGAGCGCGTTGAATGATCGCAGTCGCAGCGTATTAAAAGACTGCGGAGCCTGGCCTTTAGTGCAGGAACACCGAAGCGGCCCCTACCAGAGCATGCAAGTGTGGGACAAAGACAGCCCGGCGCACATTGAGTTTTCCGCAAAGGAAATTAACGCCGCAGATTTAGGCGCTATAGTTGAAAACAACGTGGTGGAGCACTTCTTGTGGCAATGTGCTGAACAGGCCGGTGTTGAGATTTTACAGACGCAGCAGTGGACAATGGTTCACGCTGGCGATGAGTCTCATCCTGCGGAAATAGAGGTTGGTGAGTGGTTACTGTCAGCTGATCTTATAATTGGTGCCGACGGTGGCCGTTCGAAAGTGCGTCAGTATGCTGAATTACCAATTTCTTTCTGGGACTACGGACAGCAAGGCATTGTGGCGAACATTCGCACGGAGCAGCCGCATAATGGCGTGGCTCGTCAGGTGTTTTTACCCACAGGGCCGCTGGCGCTTTTGCCAACGCCTGACCCTCATACCGTTTCTATTGTTTGGTCTGCCGATGAGGAGCTTGCCAGAAATATGCTTAATGAGCCCGCTGAACGCTTTGCAAAACAGGTGGAAACAGAGTCAGGGCGAGTATTAGGCGGCTGCGAGTGTGTGTCTGATATAAAAGCCTTTCCGCTTAGAATGCAGTATGCCCGCCAATGGTATCAGCATCGTATTGGTTTGGCTGGTGACGCGGCACACACTATTCATCCGCTGGCCGGGCAGGGCGCAAACTTAGGCTTTGGTGACGTGAAAGCCTTAACCGAGAAACTTGAGGGTGCGGATTTATCCTCGCTATCGCAACTGCAGCGTTCATTGAGTGCATACCAACGCGAGCGCAAAGCCGACGCTCAGCTCATGATAGCGGCAATGGAAACGTTCAAACGCGGTTTCGGCACAGCAAACCCAGTAGTAAAAGGCCTACGAGCCCTGGCCTTCGCACTGCCAAACAAACTCACCTTTTTAAAACGCAAGCTAGCCGAAGTGGCTCTGGGCTAGGTGGCGGTGGTTGCTACGTACTGGTCCGGGAGACGCCCGTAAATACGTCCCTGTAGGGCTTGGGCGTCGCCATCCATGGCGCCGCACACTCCCTGACCAGTACGTACCAACCATAGGCGCCACCTATTCCGTAGCTCAGCTCTCGTAGCCTGACGTTCACGTCAGGTGAGATGTTCAAATCCGCGCTTTCAGGTAGTCGGCTAATTGAGAGGCAGCGCTTGAGGCACCGCCGGCCAGGCGCATAATCACGTTGACTGAACCGGGGTTGGGTAAGGGTTTGTTATCAGAAAAACTTTCCAATATGGGAATATCCTTCGGTACCGTACTTTTAGCCAGAACGGTAATGCCTAGTCCGCTGTTCAATGCTGCAGTCAGTCCCGAGAAGTCTGTATTGGTATAAGTGATACGATAAGGCTGATGCGCTCTTTGTAAACTTTGTTCTGCCCTGCGCCGATAAATACAGCCTTCAGGAGCAACCACCATAGGCCAGCCGGGTTGCTCTAATAAGCCGGGTAAGCCCACCCAAACCAGCTCTTCGCGCTGAATCAAAACATCGCTTTTATTGGTCTGTTCGCGCAGTGCCAGAATAATATCGAACTGTTGTCCTAGTCCGGACAGTAAGTCTTTACTCAACGCTGAAGTCACCTGCAGTGTCACCTGCGGGTAAACCTGAGCAAACTGACCCAGCACTTTAGGCAGCAGACTGGACGCGAATTCACTGGTAATACCCAGCCGCACTTTACCGCTAACCTGTTGCGGTTCGAACTGCGCCCAGGCCTGGTCATTCAGCGCCAACATTCGCTGGGCGTAGTCAAACAGAACGTCCCCATCGGCGGTAAGGGCAAAGCCGCTGCCCTGCCGGGTTAGCAGTGCAACGCCCAGTTGCTGCTCCAGCTTTTTAAGCTGCAGACTAATAGCAGGCTGAGAACGCCCCATGCGTTCGCCGGCGAGTGTCATACTGCCCAGCTCAATCACCGCACTAAAACTGCGTAAGGCTTCTAAGGATAAATGTTTCATTGGTTCGCTTTATAAAGTCATTACTGTGTATTTGAAAAATTAATACCATTATAAGCATTATTGATTTTAAGTTTAAACGAATCACGCCTATAATTTGCGCCCATACACACGCACATAAAGTGAACAGAAAAGGAACACGGTATGGGTAGCAGAACGCCACTGTACGAAGCACACGTAAAAGCGGGTGCAAAGATGGTTGATTTTCACGGCTGGGACATGCCGCTGAACTATGGCTCACAAATTGAAGAGCACCATGCTGTACGCCGTGACTGCGGTGTTTTCGATGTGTCGCACATGACCATTGTTGACGTAGAAGGCCCACAGGCTCAGGCGTTTTTGCGTTACCTGCTGGCGAACGACGTTGCCAAGCTGAAAACCGAAGGCAAAGCACAATACACCAGCATGTTGAATGAAAACGGCGGTGTTATTGACGACCTTATTGTGTATTTCTTCTCAGAAACTGCTTATCGCATGGTTGTTAACTCAGCCACCCGTGACCGCGACCTGGCATGGATTGAAAAAGTTGCTGCCGATTTTGATGTCACCACCAAAGAGCGTGACGACATGGGTATGCTGGCTTTGCAGGGCCCTAAAGCCGCTGACAAAATCCAAAACGTATTAACCGCAGAGCAGTACGCAGACATTGACGGCATGAAGCCTTTTGTCGGCAAAGACGTTGGCGATTACTTTATTGCGACCACAGGTTACACCGGCGAAAAGGGCTACGAAATTGTGGTTCCGGCCGAGCAGCTTGAAGCCTTATGGAATGACTTACTAAAAGCTGATGTTGCTCCATGTGGACTGGGTGCTCGTGATACACTGCGTTTAGAAGCTGGCATGAACCTGTATGGTCAGGACATGGATGAAAACATCACGCCGCTGGAAGCCAACATGGGCTGGAGCGTAGCGTTTGAACCGGCTGACCGCGACTTCATTGGTCGTAAAGCACTAGAGCAGAAAAAAGCTGAAGGCCACGACAAGTTAGTCGGCCTTGTGATGGAAGAGAAAGGCGTACTGCGTCACGGTCAAAAAGTAACCGTTGAGGGTGGCGAAGGTATCATCACTTCTGGTACATTCTCGCCTACACTTGGTTTCTCAGTTGCAATGGCTCGCGTTCCATCAAGTGTTGGTGATACAGCGGAAGTGGAAATGCGTAAAAAACAAATGCCGGTGAAGGTAGTTAAGCCAGGTTTCGTCAGAAACGGTCAATCTGTTTTATAATCGAACAAGATTCAATACATTCCGGGTACGCCGGTTAGAAGGAAAGTAAAATGAGCAATATTCCAGCAGATTTGAAATACGCATCAACTCACGAGTGGGTTCGTGACGAGGGCGACGGTACCTTTACAGTAGGTATCTCTGAGCACGCGCAGGAACTTCTTGGCGATATGGTGTTTGTTGAGTTACCTGACGTAGGTGACAAAGTGGCAACAGGCGACGACATTGCTGTCGCTGAATCTGTAAAAGCAGCGTCAGACATCTACGCACCAATGACCGGTGAAGTGGTTGCGATTAACGAAGACCTGGAAGATGCCCCTGAAACCGTTAACAACGACCCTTACGGTGACGGCTGGTTATTCCGTATAAAAGCAGATGACAGCAGCGAGCTGGACAACTTGCTGGACGCAAATACTTACGAGGCTTCAATCGACGAAGACTGAGGCCATTGGCGCATAGCACCAATGACACAGAGCGTCCTGAGCCCCGGAAATTAGCCGGGGTTCATTGTTTTTTGTTTTCGATAATTGTTCGATAAATTTCCGATAAATGTACGAGGCTGAGTCAAATGAGCAGTACTACCCTGACGCAATTAGAGCACCACGATGAATTCATTAGCCGCCATATTGGCCCAAGTGCTGATGAGCAAAAAGCCATGCTGGCTGAGCTGGGTGTAGATTCTTTAGAAGCATTAACCAAAGACACTGTGCCTGGTGCGATTCTGCGTGAACCGTTCCTGCAAACAGGGGAGCCGCAAACTGAACGCGAAGCTCTGGCTCGTCTTAAAAACATCGCGAAAAAGAACCAAATTTGTACCTCGTACATTGGTATGGGTTACTACGACACCGTAGTGCCTAACGTTATTTTGCGTAACGTGCTGGAAAACCCGGGTTGGTATACAGCGTACACGCCGTATCAGCCGGAAATTGCGCAGGGCCGTTTAGAAGCTCTGCTTAACTTCCAGCAAATGACCATGGATTTAACCGGCCTGGATTTAGCCAGCGCCTCGTTGCTGGACGAAGCCACAGCTGCTGCCGAAGCTATGGCTATGGCGAAGCGTGTTTCTAAAAACAAAAAATCCAACGCGTTTTTCATTGCTGACAATGTTTACACACAAACGATTGACGTGGTTAAAACCCGTGCCGAATACTTTGGCTTTGACATTATTGTCGGACCGGCGCGTGAAGCCTCTGATCATGACGTGTTTGGTGCGTTGTTGCAGTACCCGGACAAGCAAGGCCAGCTGCACAACATTGAACAGTTAATTGGTGAGTTGCAGGAGAAAAAGGCCATTGTCGCCGTTGCTTCTGACTTAATGAGCCTGTTAATGGTGAAGTCACCGGGCGAAATGGGTGCCGACATGGTGTTCGGTAACGCTCAGCGTTTTGGTGTACCAATGGGCTACGGCGGTCCTCACGCCGCGTTCTTCGCTACCCGTGACAAGTTTAAGCGTTCATTGCCGGGTCGTATTATCGGGGTTTCTAAAGACTCGCGCGGGCGCCCTGCATTGCGTATGGCCATGCAGACCCGTGAGCAGCATATACGCCGCGAAAAAGCGAACTCGAACATTTGTACCGCGCAGGTTCTGCTGGCGAACATGGCGTCGTTTTACGCTGTGTATCATGGCCCTGAAGGCTTGCGTCGTATTGCCAACCGCATTCACCGCTTAACCGACATTGTTGCCTTAGGCATGCAGGACAAAGGCGTGAAGCTGGTGAACAGCCACTGGTTTGACACCTTAACCTTTGAAATGAAAGAAAACGCTGCAGACGTGTTAGCGCGCAGTAAAGCGCTGGGTCTTAACCTACGCGTTGACGGCGAAGGCGTGTTTGGTATCAGCCTGGACGAAGCCAAAACGCGTGACGACGTTGAAAACTTATTTGCCGCTCTGTTTGGCGACAACCACGGTTTAGACATCGACGTACTGGACAGCCGTGTTGCTGGCGGTGACGTTGAATCTATTCCAACTGACTTAGTGCGTACTTCTCAGTACTTGCAGCACCCGGTATTTAATGAGTATCACTCAGAAACCGAAATGCTGCGTTACATTAAAAAGCTGGAAAATAAAGATTTAGCCCTGAACCATTCCATGATTTCTCTGGGCTCGTGCACCATGAAGCTGAACGCCACCGCCGAGATGATTCCGGTGACCTGGCCTGAGTTTGGTCAGTTGCATCCGTTCTGCCCGGCAGAGCAGGCGCAAGGCTATTACGAGCTGGTTGAAACCTTGTCTGAATGGTTAATTGACGTAACCGGTTACGACAACATGTCGATGCAGCCAAACTCTGGTGCGCAGGGCGAGTACGCTGGTCTGCTGGCTATTCAGAAGTATCATGAAAGTCGCGGCGACGGACACCGCGACATTTGCCTTATTCCAAGTTCTGCTCACGGCACCAACCCGGCTTCAGCGCAAATGATCAACATGAAAGTGGTAGTGGTTGACTGTGACAAGCACGGCAACGTGGATATGGACGACTTAAAAGCCAAAGCTGAAGAAGCGGGCGAGAACCTGTCGTGCATTATGGTGACTTATCCGTCTACGCACGGTGTTTACGAAGAAGGCATTAAAGACATTTGTGACCTGGTTCACAGCTACGGTGGTCAGGTTTACATGGATGGTGCCAACATGAACGCACAGGTTGGCGTAACCTCACCGGGTTACATTGGCTCTGACGTATCGCACCTGAACCTGCACAAAACCTTCTGTATTCCTCACGGTGGCGGTGGCCCTGGCATGGGTCCTATTGGCGTGAAGCAGCACCTGGCTGAATTCCTGCCAAATCACTCCATTGTGAATATCGACGGGCCTAAAGCCGGTAACGGCGCAGTGTCTGCTGCTCAGTTTGGCAGTGCCAGCATTCTGACCATTTCATGGATGTACATTGCCATGATGGGCGGACGCGGCTTACGTGAAGCCTCAGAAACCGCTATTTTGAACGCCAACTACCTGGCTGAGAAGCTAAGCAAGCACTTCAAAATTCTGTATCGTGGCCGCAACAACCGTGTCGCGCACGAGTGCATTATCGACCTGCGCCCAATGAAAGACGTCGCCGGCATTGCTGAAATTGATGTGGCTAAGCGTTTGCAAGACTACGGCTTCCACTCGCCCACTATGAGCTTCCCGGTTGCGGGTACTATTATGGTTGAGCCGACAGAGTCTGAGTCTAAAGCCGAGCTGGACCGCTTTATTGAAGCTTTGGTCAGCATTAAAGCCGAAGCCGAGAAAGTAGCCGCCGGTGAATGGCCAAAAGACAACAACCCACTGGTAAATGCACCGCATACACTGGCCGACATTACCGATGCAGAATGGGACCGCCCATACGATCGCAAAACGGCAACCTACCCGGTTGAAGCCGTTGGTTACGATAAGTTCTGGCCAACCGTAAACCGTATTGACGACGTATTTGGTGACCGTAACCTGATGTGCTCATGCCCGAGCATTGAAGAGTATCGGTAAGCTTTGTGATGTAGCCTGACGTTCCACGTCAGGTGGGATGTCTCACCGAGGTGAATATGGAGCCCGCTTTTTAGCGGGCTTTTTACTCTTTTTAACGGCCATACTTAAGTCTCAGTACTAACTGGAGATTAATCATGGCAGTTCAACAAGCATATCCGTGGAATAAAAATCGAATTATAGGACAGAAAAAGCCACTCCAGATATCCCATATCTGGGGCATTCGCATACGCCTTGAACTTGAAGGGAAAGCAAGAGATTTGGCTCTTTTCAATCTAGGGTTAGATAGCAAGCTTAGGGGTTGTGATTTAGTAAAACTGAAAGTATCGGATGTTTCGTGTGGCCGTTCGCTGCTTACCAGAACTCACGTTGTGCAGCAGAAGACAGGTTGTCCAGTACAGTTCGAGATAACTCAAGGAACTAGAGATTCGCTATCCGCTTGGATCAGGCAAGCGAATCTATCAGAATCAGATTATTTATTTAGATCGAGAGTTACTGATGCAGAACATATCTCGACCCGCCAGTACAACCGGATATTTCATGGCTGGATCGAGAAACTAGGATTGGACAGTTCGCTGTACAGCACTCATTCAATGCGAAGGACCAAGCCATATCTTATCTATAAGAAAACTAAGAACCTCAGAGTTATCCAACTTTTATTAGGCCACAAAAAGTTGGAAAGCACTGTACGCTACCTCGGAATTGAAGTGGATGACGCGCTTGATATTTCTGAGTCAATTGAGGTCTAACTGTTAGTGGGCTGCTACGGCAGCCCCGTGCCAAAAGCCGAAGTAGATATAATTGTTAGTCTGAGGCAGATTATTTTACATAGCTTTCATTCATTACAGGGGTAATTTTCTTTTTTCACATTTCTCATCCACAAGGATTTAAATTTAAAAAACAAATATTAAGGCTCAAACTAATACATATAGACATCTTTTATTTTGCATCCAGCACCAGATATTTTTACACTATTAATTTCCTCGTAAGAGCTAAAGTCAAAGTCGAATTCAAATGTTCGTCTACTGCTCTCATTTGCATACAGAGAATGTGAACGACTTTCGGTCTCTGAGTCATCGTCGGTGTAATAATTATTTTTTCCTTCGTACTCTATTTCAACTTCACACTTTACGGATGCATCAATATAAGCATTGCCAGAGTAGTTAGTTTCAACTTTATAAGTTAAGTTTACTTCACAGCTGTTATAGTAATTCCCAGAGTAATTTTCATCGCAGTCAAGCTCTCCATCTAATACGGCTACACAAACTTCGGCACCGGTCTTGTATTCGATCTCGCAGTGCCCTTTCTCCTTTTGGCGTTGTTGGTACTCAACAAGCTTTCTTTTCAATTCAGCTTCTTTTTGTAGCTCACCATCTGTCATTTTAATGCAATTACTACCCGATGCTTTGAAGCCGCTATTGCATGTCCAGCCTTGTGGGGAGTACTCATTAATCCTCGCATTTTGAGGTACTTTTACTTCGTTACATTGGTTGCCTTGTCGCTTATAGCCGCTATTACATGACCAGCCTTGTGGAGAGTAGTCATTAATCTTCGCATTTTGAGGTACTTTTACTTTGTTACATTGGTTGCCTTGTCGCTTATAGCCGCTATTACATGACCAGCCTTGTGGAGAGTAGTCATTAATTTTCGCATTTTGAGGTACTTTTACTTTGTTACATTGGTTGCCTTGTTGCTTATAGCCACTATTACATGACCAACCTTGTGGCGCGAATTGATTGGAGTGCGCGTTTTTTGGCATGTCTTGAGCTGAGGCTACTCCAGTAGCTAGAATGAGTAAAATAAATGAAAGCCTTTTCATAATCTTAAGTCCCTGTTAGGTTAATATAAAATAATTAATTGTAATTTTCTTTGAATTCTAAGTATTACCAGAATTATTGTCATTCAACTTTTTAATATAACCACTATTACCATATCATTCCTCGACAAAAGCCTCTTTACCCCATGGCTCTTACTCTAATAAGCGCTAGTTATAGGAATGAAACATTACTCGGAATCACTAAATGGTTAAGGGTTTCGAATAGAACTTATCTTATGACTTCCAAAACGGGTATCCGAGATACTACAAAGCTACACCTCTAGACTTAGTATATATTCAGTCCGAGCCGGAACGAAGCTAAGACAGAGATATTTACCTCTATCGAGACGCTTTACACCCCCAAAAAGCGTCATTCTTATACAGGCGAAGTATCCTCTGCGAACTTTGAAAAGGCGTACCTTGAGAATCTACCAACTGTTCTAGTGAAAGCTGGGAGGTCTAGATGGATGTCCGCTCGTCGCTCAAAGCGGACCGATATCTGAGAGCCATAAGTTCAATCGGTAAATGTAATTTTTTCGTTACTAAATGCGCTTACATACTAGGGCACCGCGTTATCTGATACTTGTATATTATTTTATTTAAGCCTGGCCGACTGTAGACGCTCCCGCCAAAGATAGATGTTTTATTCTAGGGTTGCTTTATTGTTGCATAGGAGTAGTTTAGTTGGTTGATAATTAACAAGTCTTCAAGGAAGAAAAATGAAATATTGTCGTGTAATGTTTGCTTTGCTACTGCTCTCTAACGTTGCGTTCGCAAGTGACTTGACCGCTAAAGTAAGCCAGTATTTCGAAGCGCAAGAAGCAGTGGAGCATAAAAACTCAACAAAAAACGATGTTAGTAACTTACTGGCACTGCTCACCGAAGATGCAACATTTGAGCATCCCAAGTTTAATGCCGTGCAATCAAAAGACGAATACAGAAAAGGCCTGCTTGCCTATTTAGGAAAATATGGTGAATGCAATATCCAGGTAAAAAATGTCATTGAAGGACTTAATGCTGTCACCGTCGAATATTTACATCCTTGCACTGATAAAAACGGAAACTCTGAACCTGAAGATAGTAAACAAAAACTGGTTACTTTATTCGAATTCGAAAACGACAAAATAAAACTTATTAGGCACTACTTCTAACGAGCAATTAAATGGCATCTCAAATGAAAAATATCTCAGGTGAGAGTTTATCTGCATTACAGAGCGAGATGAAAAATGCCGGAGTTAGAGAAAACGACAACAGGAGGCAGTTATGCCAGGTGCATTCGCTCACTTAAGTGTTGCTAATGTTGCAAGAGAACTTAAAGGGCTCAAAAATTTAAATATTGATTCAAAAGTTAAAGCGCAACTAGGAAGTCATCTAGAACTCATTGAACTGGGCTCCGTCAGTCCGGATTATCCATATCTGACATTAAAGCTGTTTGGCCGTAATAAGCAAACTGAATGGGCTGACTACATGCATCTCGGTGAGACAAAACGAATTGTTAAAGCTCTTATTGAAAAAACAAAGGCGCTAAGTGACGAGAATAAGTTGTTCGTTTTTCCGTGGTTAGCCGGATACATTTCGCATGTTATTGCTGATGTAACGATTCACCCAGTCGTTGAATGTCGGGTTGGCCCTTACGAGGGTAATGAAAAAGCACATCGAATTTGCGAAATGAATCAAGATACCTACATATGGTTTGAAAGAACGGGGCTGGGTGAACCTGGTTACTGTGAGCGTATTTCTGAGAATTTAACCAAGTACGACGTCGATGAAAAATTTAATCCCACTATTCAAAAAGTTTGGTTGGCTGCACTCAGAGACGTATACCCAGAAGAGTTCGAACAATCGCCGCCGAATATTGAAAGTTGGCACGATGGCTTTAGAAATATTACCGGTACAGCTGAAGAAACGCACAAACTTTTTGAGTGGGCTCGGCATGTTGCAGTGGACTCCGGCAGTGGCTACCCCTTGCGCGAAGAAGTCGACTTTACTTATATCCACAATTTGGAAACCCCAGTTAGCAATAAAGATTACGACGAAATCTTTGACCTGGCAGTTGATAATGTCCGGACGTATTGGGAGTTTTTGGCCGCTGCGGTATTTGATGATGGAGATACCAGTATGTTCAAACACTGGAATTTAGATAACGGTGTCGATAGAGACTCGGGCAAGCAGACTTTATGGGAGAACATACCATGAAACTATTACTGATTATCATAGCTTTATTAATGACTAATGCTTGCGCAGCTGAAAATCAGGCTTTATGCGATACGGAGGACCGTTATGAAGCAGCGTCTCATTTTTCTGATTTTGTGCAAAAAGTGAATTTTAAATATGCACTTGAGGACATTGAAGGTCTGAACAACGAACAAATTATTGAACAGGTTGCACGTACAGACGAAGATTACCGCGCTATTCTCAATAATTTTAACGTTAAATCATACTTTGAAGACGACAATGTGGTGATGTTGATGTGCGAAGGGGATTCGCTGATTATTGAGGACGCTGGGTGTACAGCAAAAGTTGAAAAAGTTTTTGAGTGCGGAGAACGTCCAGCATGTGCTTTATCTACCAATGCTTTTAAAGTTTGTAATTGAGATGAGCTCATTAACAGCACTTTTGAAGTCATCAAAATGATATGACTATTGCCCTCAACTCTTTCTAATTATGTAGACTTTAGTTAAGTATGTCTGGCGTCAAATTTTAGTCTGCTTTGAGCGACGAGCAGACATTGGACTTTTTGACCATGCAAGCTAGAGTGGCTCGTAAGGAACATGACCATGCATGATCTTATTAATATGCTGTTAGATGCCATGCTAGCCAAAACAAAGGAGTGTGATATGGAAATTGAAATTAGTAACTGCAATAACATTGAAAGCGGGATAGTAACAATTGCAGAGGGCGTACTAAATATTAAATACGCAATCAATGGTACAGGTAAAAGCACTGTCTCGAAGTCAATTCAAAAGTCAGTTTCATCAAGGCTCAATGGGACCAATGACCTCATAGAGCTCACACCTTTCAAAGCATTAGAAGATGACTCGGTCAGTCCATCTGTTGTGGGGTGCGAAGCAGTCAACAGCATCAAAGTGTTCGACGAGTCTTATATTAACGAATTTGCTTTTCAACCAGACGAATTGCTTAAGGGCAGCTTTGATATCCTCATCAGAGATGAGCAGTACGACTCAGTTATGGCTGAGATAGAAGAGCTTGTATCTGAAATAAAGAACCACTTTCAGGAAGATGATGAGATAGAAACTCTAATAGCTGACTTTGACGAGTTGAGTAGTAGCTTTGGCAAGCCCACTAAGAGCGGTGTACATGGATCGAGCACAGTAGCTAAAGCTCTCAAGGGAGGGAATAAAGTAGTTAATATCCCAGAAGGTCTTGAAATATATCAGAATTTTATTCAAGGACAAGAAAATGTTAAATGGATCAAGTGGCAACTAGATGGAGCACAGTTTCTAGAAGAGTCTGATGATTGCCCTTACTGTGTCAGTGATGTGAAAGACGTAAAAGACACGATAAAACGCGTTGGAGATGTTTACGATCCAAAATCAATTCAAAATTTAAATAATCTCGTAAAAATATTTCAGCGACTTGATAAATACTTTTCTGAAAAAACAAAAGAAATAATAAGTGAGTTTATCTCAAGTGTTGATGGGTACACAGAAGAACAGACTGGTTATCTTCTTGAGGTAAAAGCCCAAGTAGACCGGCTTAACAGTATGTTTAAACATCTAAAGAATATTGACTTTTTTACTTTTAAAGACGTCGATAAAGTAATCGAAGAGCTACAAAAATACAAAATAGATCAAAGTCTATATGCACATCTACAATCAGACGAAACTCTCTCAAAAATAGAAAAAGTTAATGATTCAATTGACGGGCTAATTGCAAAAGCCGGCCAGCTACAGGGAAGAGTTGCCGTTCAGAAACGACATATTGAGAAGGTAGTGAAAGAAAACAAGGAAGCTATGAATTCGTTTCTTCATAATGCTGGCTATAGATATACTGTCGATCTAGTTGAAGACGAATCAGGGAAACACAAGCTGAAACTTCTTCACGCTGACCTTAAGTCAGGAGAGGTGTCTGGTGTTAGAGATGTGCTCAGTTACGGTGAAAGGAATGCGTTTGCATTGGTATTATTTATGTACGATGCAGTCAAAAATTCTCCCGATCTAATCGTGCTAGATGATCCAATTTCTTCTTTTGACAAGAATAAAAAATATGCAATTGTGGAAATGCTTTTTAGAAAGGAGAATTCCTTTCGAGGGAAGACTGTCTTGTTGCTTAGTCATGATTTCGAGCCAATTGTCGATATGCTTTATCACCATACGGACAGATTTGAAAAGCCCAGTGCCTCTTTTCTACAGAATGACAGTGGTCAACTAATCGAGATAGGAATTGATAAAGACGATATTATGACATTTGTAGACGTTAATTCTTCAAATATTACAAGCGACACTAGCTTGGTAACGAAGCTTGTCTATCTGCGTAGAACATATGAGATTTTGAGCTCAAGAGAAGTGGCGTACCAACTCATATCAAATGCCCTCCATGGAAGATCGGTTCCACTAGTATTTGAGGATGGAACATCCCGCAAGATGTCCGTGGAAGAAATACAAGAGGCCGAAGCCGAGATCCAGCTGAAAATTCAAGGTTTTGACTATTCGGACTTTATTGAGTTGATTTGTGATAATTCTGCCATGGTCAAACTGTATAAATCTTGTACAAATAATTATGAAAAATTACATCTATACAGAATTTTATCGGAGAAAAATAGTGATGCCGATCAGGCGGACGTAGTGCAAAAGTTTATTAATCAAGCTTTTCATATTGAAAATGACTACATTTATCAGCTAAATCCTGCAAAGTATCAAACGGTACCTCAGTATATTGTCGAAGAGTGTGATCAATACATTACAACCTTGGAACAACGCATGTAACGAGAGCAGTTTGTCGAAATGTTTTTTCATTTCGCTCCAAACAAGCGGCAAATGCGGACGTTAATGTCCGCTCTTGGCACGAAGCGGACTATCAATTCATACTCAAATCAAGTGTTATTAACAACCCTATTTGAAATTTTTATAGCCCTTATAAAGTATTTTAGTTTGAATTAAACACTTTATAGTCCATATAAGGGCTTTTATGTAAATATAATTGCGTGCCTTAAACAGTCTGCTACACTCTATTTATCAGTTTAAAGCCTATTTAAGGTTCGTTATATGAATTCAGAACGCGTTTCAACCATCATTGGTCAGCGAGTCAGGCAGTATCGGCTGAACCAGGATTTAACTCAGGAGGACGTAGCGACCTTAGCGAATGTCTCCCTTAATGCGGTTAAATCCGCCGAGAATGGTAAAAGCACCTTACCCACCTATGTCGCAATTCTTCAGGCGTTAGGGCATATCGACAATTTATTGGCTGCATTCCCGGACGAGGGCGTTTCTCCTGTGCAACTACTCAAAAGTAGCACCAAACAGAAGAAACGAGCGAGCGGGAAAACGCGTGTGAAACCTGCTGACAAAGAGGAGCTGGACTGGTGATTAATACCATTGAAGTTCGCTACAAAGGTGAGCCTGTCGGTGCCTTAAGTTATAACAAAGGCGACACAGCTGCACGGTTCGAGTACTTATCTGAATTTGTCGAAAAAAACATTCCGCTGGCGCCTTTAACCATGCCTGCCGAGAAAGGACGAATTTACTCTTTTCCGGGGTTAAATTGGGATACCTTCAGAGGTCTGCCGGGAATGCTGGCCGACTCTTTGCCCGACGACTTTGGTAATGCGGTACTGAACCAATGGGTTGCGCAACAGCCTGATCGCACCGAGCCTCTGAGCCCGCTTGAGCGGCTTCAGTATACCGGTGAGAGGGGTATGGGCGCTCTTGAGTATCACCCCGCGCGTAAGAACCAAACCAATGCCAAAAACAAAGACATTGAGCTTGAGAGCTTAATGAAATTAGCGCAGGAAGTGCTGGATGCACGAAAGGGCTTTCGTCAGCGCACGCACTTTGATGACGCGGCGGACAAAGAAATGATGCAGGCCTTATTAGCGGTTGGTACCAGCGCCGGTGGCGCAAGGCCAAAAGCGGTTCTGGCGTTTAATAAGGATTTCAGCCAGGTGCGTTCAGGGCAGGGGCTTGTGCCCGAAGGGTTTGAGCATTATCTGCTGAAGTTTGACGGGGTAAAGGAGCGCGACCCATCTCAGCAAACTTTTGGCGATCCGCTCGGTTACGGTGCCATGGAGTATGTGTATTACTTAATGGCCACGCAAGCCGGCATTGATATGATGCCATGCCACCTGCTGGATGAAGGCAACAGACGCCATTTTGTGACCAAACGCTTTGACAGAATAGGCAATGAGAAAAAGCACATTCAAACGCTTACCGCTATTAAGCACGTGAACTATCACGACATTGGCGCGTTTTCTTATGAGGAGCTGTTTCAGGTTGCCCGCCAGCTACGGCTGCCACGGGCGGACGCTATAGACTTGTTTCGCCGTACGGTCTTTAACCACGTAGCCACCAACCATGATGATCACTCCAAGAACTTTGGCTTTATGCTGGAGGACAAGCAATGGCGGTTGAGCCCGGCTTACGACGTTGCCTTTAGCTACAAACCCGGAAACCCCTGGGTAGAGCAGCATTGGATGTCTTTAAATGGCAAGCGCAGCGGCCATACCCGCGCCGATTTTTACGCACTGGCGGACGTTCAGTTACCAAAGGTAGAGCGCAAAGAAATTGATGCCATTATTGATGAGGTGATAAACGCGGTGTCTCAGTGGCGGGAGTTAGCCACTGAAAATGAGGTGCCCAAAGCGCTTGCCGACTCAATAGAGGGTCATCTCAGGCTTAAAGATTTTGCCTGAGAGACGCTTAGGCGTTATCTGACTTAACTTTATGAATGAGCTCGCGCATAACGTTATTGTTGTAAGCATGAACAATTTGTTGTGACTTAAACAATTGCGGCAGCTCGACAATAACAATGCCGAGCAGAACGATAATTCCGACGATAGGAAAGAAAGGCAATAGAACCAAACCTAACAGCATGACGCAAAGGTTGATAAGGCCACGTGGTGTGTTACCTAAATAAAAATGATGCAGACCGGCCATAATGAACCAGTTCAGTACCGCGTAGGTGTCCGGGTCTTTAATTTTCTGACCTTCAAGGCGGTAGTATTCTTTTCGCTGCTCAGGCGTTAGCTCACGTATTTGGTTACGCAGGGCTTCTTCTTCATCACGTAACTGCTCGGAAGACATTTCGTAAGACATAAGGGCTACCTTATTTAGGGAACTGGGTCATGTTTTTTATGAACGCAGTCAGGGTCGTTACAACGCCTCATGCGCGCTACACCAAGCTTTATACCGTGCCAGGTACCGTATTGGCTGATGGCCTGATAAGTATAGTGCGAACAAGACGGCTCAAAATTGCATTCGGTATTAAAGAAGTGGCGCGAACCGCCACGACGCTGATACCAACGAATTGAAGCTAAAATGAGCCGCTTTATCATGCTCGGTTTTATCGACCCAGAGTGACAATGGCCGCTTCACGTGTCCAGAACAGCCAAAAGCGTTTTTGCTCAAGTACCTGAAACACCATTTGCCAGCCGTCGGCAGCTTCCTGGTTCAAAGTCGATTCAATTTTCTTTAACGGCAGACCACTTGAGCCCAGAAGCAAAGTGCCACAGCCACCTTCCGCAATATGAATGACTTTGTATTCCGTAAACTTAGACATGCTTTCTTCCTTGTTTCAATTAAGTTGTAAGTAACTTACGTAAAAAGCTATGTAGCGTCAATTTTTATGAAATTGTGAATGGCACCTAATGAGCGATAGCCCAGAGATTGATAAAGTGGCTCTCCCATAGCCGATGCCTGCAGTTGTAGGGTATTGATGCCAGCGTCCAGTGCGTATTGCTCAAGTAACAGCATGGCGTCTCTGGCTAATCCTTTGCCCCGGTGGTCGTCCAGTACACCCACCTGATGAATGCCCATTTGTTGCTCTTGGGTGAAGGTCATGGCGGTGCCGGCTACTTGCCCCTGATATTTTATAAAGTACAAGCAGGCGCCACCAAGTAACAGGTTTTGAACGGATGACGACTCAACCTCATAACCAAAACATGCGCCGGTGGTATTCGCCCATTGTTGAGCCTGGTTATGTTCTATTGGCTCTAACGTTAGCCTGGGGGCGGGGTCTGAAAGTGCCGACGCACTCAGAGTTTTCACCATCATCTGCTGACTAAAACTGGGTGTTAACTCCGACGGCAGCAGGAGTAACCCCGTTCCGGCCTTTGGTAACAGCATTTCGGGCATGGATAAGATATGAGAGTCAGAGGCTTTTGCACTTAGCTTTGCCACCAGTTGCTCTTTTTCCGCTTCTGAATAATTGCCCGGTTCGCACCATATTCTGCGCGGCCATTGCTCTAGCTTGTAAATTGTAGCGCTAGGGTTGGTGGTAAATTCCTGATAAGGCTGCATGTGCCAAAGCTGATGTAAGTTATAAAGGTTTTGTTGTTGCTCGGTTGTCATTGCCGTGCCCCCATATTAATTAAAAATACCCCGGCGATAAGAAAACAAGCGCCAATTAGGCGGTAGCTGTTAAGTGCAATTGCGGTGTTCCCTAAAAAGCCAAAATGATTGATGATCATGGCACCAATGAGCTGGCCTGCGAGGGCGTAAGCCATGACTTGTCCCACGCCCAGCTTTGGTATTAGAAAGTACATGGTGCCGACGCCAAAGCAGGTAAAAATTGCGGCAATTAACCAGAAGTACCAGGGCAGGCTAAAAAAAGTAATGCTGGTGCGTTCGCTAAAGCCCCACAGAGCCAGTGCCGAGAACAGCGCGCTAATAGTAAAGGCTATGGTCAGCGACAAGAACGTATTGTGCGCCAATTGTCCCATCATAGCGTTAATACTGGCCTGAATGGATATTGACATGCCCGCCGCAATAGCCAATACCACAAGTATTGTCTGGGTCATAAAACAACCTTAAATTTCGATAGTGGCTGACGGACTTTTTTCTGAAACTGGGTGGTATCTGCCTCGCTGCGATAGCCCACAGGGCAAGCGAATACGGTGCTAAGGCCGAGTTCTTTCAGTGAGAGGATATTGTCATAGGCGTCATGCTCAATGCCTTCCATTGGACAGCTGTCGACCTCGAGTTCAGCGGCGGCCAGCAAAAACGTACCCAAGCCAATATAGGCCTGACGCACTGCCCACTCTTTACGCGTTGCGGCCGACATTGCCTGTAGCTTTTGCGTGAAATAGTTGCGGGTATTCTCCGCCTCTTCGTTGGTGAGCTGGCGCTGCTGGCTTAATTCCGAAATATAAGGGTCGACAATGTCTGCAACCGCCCCTGTTTTTGCCGCAAATATGACCAGCGCTGAGCTGTCCGCGACTTTCTGTTGCCCAAAAGAGTGATTAACTAGCTGCTCACGTAGGCCTTTGTTGCGAATAACTAGTGTGCAGTAGGGTTGTAAACCATAAGACGAGGCCGTTAAACGGGTGGTGTTTAAGAGTTTATCGAGAACGTCGTCAGTGATGTCGGCGCCAGAGAAGTCAGCGGTGGCGTAACGCCATTGTTGTAATTTTTCCAAGTACATTTAGAGCTCCTGTTAGCTTCCATTGCTGCAAGTGAGCTCTATTATTCAGATGCCCGGGCAGGGCCGCATTAACATAGTTTAATAAGTGGAAAATTACTTAGGGTTTTGTAACTGCTTGCGTAATCGTGACAGTTGCACCGGCGTTATACCCAGGTGAGAGGCAATGTGGTATTGAGGCACCCGGCTAACAAGATGTGGAAGTTGTTCTACAAAAGTTTGGTAACGCTGGCCAGCTGTTGTTTGACCAAAGGCATTGTCGCGCTCGTCTTTTTCCAGCAGCCAGTTTTTTTCTAAATAGAGGATGTGATAACGCATTAAGTCAGGGCTTTGCTCCAGCAACTGCCGATAACCACGAAAGTCAATTTTCAGCACAGCCGAGTTTTCTAAGCACTCAACACTTAATGCCGAAGGCGTAGTCGTTAATAGCGAGCTCATGCAGGCGGGAAACTCGGCCTCACTAAAGAACCGCTTATTGTACTCCTGACCGTTTTCATCCAAATGAAACACCCGCGCCAAGCCTTTATGGATAAAACTAAAGCTGTCGGGATGCTCACCGACAGAATAAATTAAGTCACCACGAGCGTATTCGCGATAACTCAGAAGGCTCTGAAATTTCTGCCAACAGCTTTCCGTAATGACATGATAGCTGTCCATGCGGGCACGCAGGTGCTTGAGGGCATCGTTTGGTATGGCTGAAGTTATATTGCCGACTATGGTGTTCTGGATGGTCATGCTTTTTAGTCTTTTGGTTTAGCGGCCTTTTGGCAACTTAAGTTTAAAGTAACTTTTGCCGCTTTAGGTGTAAAGATAGAAGTAGCCGGGGCAACTTCATTCGAGAGCCGAATAGTGGAAAGTTGGTTCATTTTCAATTACTCTAAATTAATCTCATTACCCCCGAAGGAGTCTACGCCAAAATGAACAACTAATACCTGTCATCCATCTTCATTTCTTTAATTTGGATCCGCAGGGTTAGTAGGCGTAGTGCTATTGGCTTGTTCAAGTCTCATATCAGTTTTGTAAAAACACCAGCCGTTTATCGGGTTCACTGCGTTTAATGCCCCTGCTTTCGGGAGGCAATACATGCCAGTTTTACAAGCAATTAATCTGCATTATCAATTTGAAAATGGCGAAACGCTGTTCAGAAACCTTTCTGTGTCAATGACGCAAAAGCGTGTTGGACTTGTCGGGCGCAATGGCGTGGGTAAGTCTGTTTTAGCTTCATTGCTTACAAAACAATTAGAACCTACGGGTGGAAGTGTGCAATTAAATACTTCTGTAGCCATGTATCAGCAAATCAACCAAGAACATATGTTGCAGCAAACCGTAGCAGACTTTCTGGACGTGAAAGACACGCTTTATGCTATTGAACAAATAGAGCAGGGTGACTGCGACCCTAAATGGTTTGAGTTTGTTGGTGACCGCTGGGATTTGAGGGCCGAACTATCCTACCTTTTGCAGCAATTACAGTTGCCTGACTCTATAAACCTGGAGTGTAAACAGTTAAGCGGAGGTCAGCTTTCGAGACTTCAGTTGTGGAAACTGTTTAACAGCGGCGCTGGTTTACTTGTGCTGGACGAACCCTCTAACCATTTGGACAGCAATGGCAAACAATGGCTTATAGAGCAGATTAAGAGCTTTTCAGGTCATATTTTGCTTATTAGCCATGACCGCTTATTGCTGCGGGAGGTTGAGCAAATATGGGAGCTGAGTAGTTTAGGTTTGACGCAGTACGGAGGGAACTACGATTTTTACACAGAAGAAAAGCGCAAAGAGTCAGATGCGGTGGCACGCCAATTAAGCAGTGTAAAGCAACAGCAGAAGCATTTGGATAAGCAGACGCAAAAGAACAAAGAACGAGCTGAGCAGCGAGCGGCGGCGGGCAAAAAGCTGCGTAAAGAAGGAAGTCAGGCAAAGATCTTAATGGATGCCATGAGTAACCGTGCTTCCGCTTCAGCCTCGGGACGAGCGAAGAATGAAGCGCATCGGCAGCAACAATTACAACAAAAGTCGCGGCAACTTGAGTCAAGGCAGGAGCAGTTAAAAGCACAAAAGTTAAAATTAAGTTCTGAAGCTAAGGGTAACCAGACTCTGGTTTCGTTAACTAATGCGGAACTTCCTTATGGTTCAATGAAGTCCATTAACTTAACCGTAAAGGGAAATAGCAAACTGCATTTAGTCGGACCCAATGGCAGTGGTAAGTCTACGCTACTGCAAGTGCTTCGCGGCGACCTGGCACTTAAAGCCGGTGAGGTTCGTATTAACACTGCCGTGTTTTATTTAGACCAGCACTTTAATGTGCTGCAAGCTCACTTTTCGGTACTCGATAATATACTGAATTTATGTCGGGGAATGAATGAAACTAAGGCCAGAACGCTATTGGCGGGTATAGGCCTTAGGAAAGATAAAGTTCACCAACTGGTAAACCGATTAAGTGGGGGAGAGAAAATGAAGCTAGCGATGCTGATTGCGAGTAACCAGCCGCAACAGCCGCTATTACTGCTTGATGAGCCCGACAACCATCTTGATATCGATTCCAAAGACATGCTTTCCGACGCTCTGCTCAATTACGATGGCGCACTTATTCTGGTGAGCCATGATGAGAGCTTTGTAAAAAGGTGTGGACTGACTACTCTGACCATACCGCATACTCGTTGCCGCTAGGGCAAGTAAATTGAAAACGCCGGCCACCGGGAAAATCAAATATAGGCTTAATGATTTTACCCCCTGCGTCCTCAACGCTTTTCAGGCTTTGCTCAAGGTTTTTGCTGTATAACACCACCAGCGCACTGCCGCTCGACGTTTGAGCAACTAAGTCTGATTGGTAAAAGCCGCCGTCAATTCCGGCATTTTGAATAGCCGCGTATTCTGGACCATAGTCTACAAACTCCCAGCCAAAAGCTTGTTGAAAGAAGCGCTTGGTTGCTTCAAGGCTCCGCGCCGGAAGTTCAATGTAATTAATCTTAGTTGAGTTCATGGTGTGCCTCGCATAGGGCTTTTTGAGAAACGATTTTACCTTTAGTTCTAGTTTAACCTAACGCTCATTTTTATCAGTATTATTGCTCATTTATTGTTGTATCGGCTAATTAACTCGTTTAATGTCAGATACATAATTGAAATTCAACGTTGGGTATTGTGCACCCGTTAGAGTAGAAATGAGCATGCTTAAATTGCTTTCGTTTTTTAGTTGGTTACTTGATGAAAATATTTTCTGTATCAGTAGCTTAAAGACTGAGAATTAGAAATTGAGTGAGTTACAAAGTGCGCATGCACAATATACAAAGGTTAACTTCCTGTTCGAACTGAGGGAACAATGAATAAAAAATATCAAGTATTTATTAGCTCAACTTACGATGATTTGAAAGAAGAACGAGAGCAGGTCATTAAAGCGGTACTCGAAATGGGGCATATTCCTGTTGGAATGGAAATGTTTAGTGCTGGAGATGAAGAACAATGGAAGCTTATCGCTAGACAAATAGAACAAACAGATTATTACGTAATAATTGTTGGGCACAGATACGGTTCTGAGACTGAAGATGGCATTAGCTATACTGAAAAAGAATATGATTATGCTTCCTCTTTAGG
>NZ_SNZY01000009.1:0-129325 GCF_004364275.1 Idiomarina sp. H2 | reverse complement strand
ATTCATGTCTCAAACGGCACCATTAATACCGTGACGGATAAGCTTCTTCCGGAGCTTCAGGCATGGCGTGAACGACCTTTAGAAGCGGTTTACCCCATTGTCTGGCTCGATGCCATTCACTATAAAATCAAAGAGAATGGCCGTTTTATCAGCAAAGCTGTTTACACCATCCTCGGCCTCAATATTGACGGCAAAAAGGAGCTCCTGGGGCTTTATTTATCCGAATCAGAAGGCGCCCATCACTGGCTGAGTGTGTTGACCGATCTCCATAATCGAGGCGTTCAGGATATTCTGATTGCCTGCGTAGACGGCTTAAAAGGCTTTCCAGAAGCCATAGAAAGTATTTACCCGAAAACTGAGGTGCAACACTGCATCATTCATCAAATTCGCAACTCGATGAAGTACGTGGCCAGCAAAAACCAGAAAGCCTTCATGGCCGATTTAAAATGCGTGTATAAAGCCGCAACACTGTCCGCTGCCGAGAGCGCGTTGGATGATTTAGAAGCCAAATGGGGCGATAAATATCCCATCGTTATTCAATCCTGGCGCAATAAGTGGGCGACACTCTCAGCGTATTTTAAGTATCCGGATTATGTTCGAACCGTTATCTACACAACCAATGCCGTTGAGGCGGTACACCGCCAGTTCCGAAAACTGACCAAAACCAAAGGCGGTTTTAGCAATGAGAGTAGCTTGCTTAAGTTGCTGTACGCGGGTATGTTAAAAGCAACTGAGCGCTGGTCGCACCCGGTGCAGAACTGGAATCTGACACTGTCTCAGCTAACCATCCACTTTGAAGGTCGACTGGATGGTCACATAGATTTATGAAAAATTGGCTGACACAGAATATTGAACACTCTCGGGTCATCTGGTGATCTCGCCTCAAAATCACCAGTTGTCGGATCATAAAAAGTGGCTTGTCCTCCGCCACCTTCTGCAAAATCTTCATTAGTATCCGGTTCATCACCTTCAGCGGTGAAAAACTTCAAAATCAAACCTATAAAAGATAAAAAATCATTCATAATCATCTCACTTATCGGACATGTCCGATTTTTTCCGACCTTCTCTGGACTTAAAAAAGCCAATCCCGAGATACTTCTATGGCTTCTTAGCTCTAAATCGATTAACTCACAACAAGCTTTGGCATATCAAAAATAAAAATTAATCATCAAATCGCAGAGCTCTTCTACATAACACTTTCTTAATAAACCCTAGCAATGAAATCTGTATTAATAAAAACAATCCCATTGAACCACCAGAAGTCCCTCCATCACCACTGGCCGCACCTGAATCAGTGACAGATACAGAAACGCTTTCCCCATTAGACAGTTCGACAGAGAATGAGCCTGTCTTGTTGCTTAGCAAATTGATATTAACGCTTTTCGACGTATCACCAGAGCTAAACGTTATTGTCTCATCAAGTGCTTCAAAATCAGTCCCGGAAACAAGGCTACCATCCACTGTAGAAATAGAAATTGAGCTCTCACCTTGGGTTTCTCCAGAACGACTTACTGTTACGGTCGCAGATTGACCCGCAGTCGAGTTGCCCGCTGATAATGTATAATCAACATCAGGAACTTCGTTATCTTCTATCGTAACTAACGTTTCATCAAGAAGTTCATCATCCGACTCTAAACGAACAAGAAAAACTCTATCCCCCTTAAACTTGTCATCGTCTTTAGTCGAGATAGCAATTTCCTTTTCAGATTCACCATCTGAAAAAACAAGGCGCTCCGTAATTTTTTCAAAGTCTTCGGCAACAGCAGAATTTGCTTCATCCCGAGCATAATCAGACTGAATATCGACAACGTACTCTCCGTCTAAACCATTTGAGCGCGTTATCAGTATTTTCGCATCATTGCCTTCAACAACAGAAATATTGTCATTCAGAGCAAAATCACCGGGAGAGCCGGAATAGTCATCCATCAAGGTTAGTGTGGATTCGCCCCCTGCTACAGTTGCTTTGTAAGGGTAAACTAACGATAATTTTATTTGCTCGTCACCTTCATTCTTTGCGTCTGCCACAACGCCCAGTTCAGCAATAGCTGTTGATTCACCAGGGGCGAAAGTAACCCGTTTATGAGCGTCTTTTAAATCTGTAGTTGTTGAGCCTGTATCACTGCCGGCAACTAATAGTACAGACGACTCCTCCGATATATCTCCAGTCCGAGTTAAGCTCACTTCTGCGAACCCTTGGTTTTCACCAGCAGTGTATGACGCTTCAGTGAAGCTGACAGATCCTAAAGTTAGGGGTTGCTCTCTGCGATTACTTGCTGAAGCTTTCGTTTGACGAATAACATGAGCATTATCAGCATAGCCGCTTTCACCACAAACCATTCCGTCAGAATTAGCTTCTGAAGATGAAAAGAAAAGGTGCTTGTCAGAAAGGCTTGCGCTTCCCAGTGACCACATAATGGTTTGTTTTCCATCACACTCATAAGCTCTTGCAATATCGTATGTTGCAGAAGCGCGCCCACCGCCTTCTTCATGGTGAGCATCAAGGTTGTGGCCCAGCTCATGCGCTAATGTTAACCCGACTACTTCATTATCAGGTGAAAGAATGATTTCGTCCGCGATAGATGACACCTCACCACCTTGTGACGCCGCACCTAACTTATCCTCTCTGCTTGGGTCTCGATAATCTGTAACGTATAGACCGATATCAGCACCAAACTGTGTGTAAGCCAAATATTCAGGGTAATTATCCTGGTAATTGCCGTTTTCATCATAGTATCCGTCCGGATTTAAAAGGCGACCGCTAAAAATTGAATTAGAGCTTTTAACGATCACATCACCGTTTTCGTCCGTCTCTTCCTCATACGGCTGATCATCAGGGATTCCAGTTACTGCTCTTAATTCAATAACATTGAACTGAACACCGGTTTCTGAGGTTGCGTGAATATCGTTTACTTTATTGATCAGATTGTTAACTCGATTATAAAGCGCCTCAAACCCTCCAAGACGTTTTTTATAAACAGGTTGATAAAAGACAACAATATCTATCGTTGCTGTACCATCTGAGGCTGCGGCCATCGTTACAGGGCGCTCATGTGAAGTAGGCTCAAACGCATCTTGTGCCAAAACAGGTAAACTCAATAATAAAGAACTTACTAATAAGGCTTGTTTAAACATCGGGCATCCTTTCCAAAAATATACTCACTATAACCTACAAAACAAAATGTAAACTTTCAATTTAATAAAAAGTTAAATTTAGCTAACTTGTGATTTTGCGGACATGTCCGCACGGACTAAGGAAGAGGTTGTTTCTCCTTAGTTAATGAAGTAAATTACAAGTATAAACACTAAGGCGCGTGGGCTGCCGCTATCACCAAGAGGAGAAATTAAAAACACAAAATGCCCGAACCCTTCAAGTAATATCGCCAAGATATTTCGGCTAGTTAGCCGCTTGAGTAATTACCCCAGCTTATTTTAGATAGCTTTAAAGGTGCGCCTTTATTGCGGGGTTAAAAACTCACCAACTACTGACATTACTCAATATTCGGGCTTTTTCTTTGGTTATTCAGGAGCCCTTATGAGCAAACTCGGATACGCACTCAATCAGTTAATTAAAAAGCAGCGAGGTGGTTCTTTCGCTACCCGCGCAGCTTCGAAACGAATCTTCAATTTAATCGCTAAAGAGCTTATTCAAAACGGATACAAAATCAAAAGTCCTGATCAGTTAAAGCCGAAGCACATAGAATACCTAGTCACTAAATGGCGTCAAAATGAACTCTCAGCTTCTACTATAAAAAACAGAATGGCTGAGCTTCGCTGGCTCAGTGCACAAATAGGTAAACCCAATATTGTCCATCGCACCAACGACGCATACTCAATAAGTCGTAGGGTCTTCGTTGGGACGAATAAAGCGCACAACCTGGACATGTCCAAGCTTCAAAATATTCAGGATATACCAACAAAATATTCCTTACTTCTCCAATCACACTTTGGACTTAGAAAAGCTGAATGCATCCACTTTAATGCAGCATACGCTTATAAAGAGGAGCACATTTATCTAAAAAGCACATGGACTAAAGGAGGCAAAGCCCGTTCTATTCCTATAAAAACTCAAGGGCAGCGAGATTTGCTCAACGAAATTAAGGCAAAGTTCGGCTCTAAGTCGCTAATAGCTGACAACCGTAACTTTAAAGAGCAAATGAAAGTTTATGAGTACGAAACATGTCGTGTGGGTTTAAATAGAAATCATGGATTAAGACACCATTTCGCTCAAGTTCGATTCAAAGAAATTAGTGGCTACAGCTGCCCACATCAAGGTGGGAAATCCAGACAGGAAATGTCAAAGGAAGAGAAGAAAATCGATAACAACTTTCGCAAGCAGTTAAGTCAAGAGCTTGGGCATGAACGAATACAGATTACAGCTATGTATATTGGATCTTAAAATAGATGAGGTTACACCGCTCATTCAATCCCATCAGCTCATCTCAGCCGGGAACGAACATAAACTAAAAGCATTCAGGACCTAAAACGAAGCATGAACCATCTGAGCCACAATAGATGCGAGTGGTTAACCTTTGATGAGGTAATGCTTAAGTTTTAAGGTACCAAACCGACATGCGACGGCAAGGAAGATAAAAAGCGGAATTGCAGCTATTTGCCCAGGTACCGGCGGAATAGAATCGAGCAACCGACTACCAAATGACCAAGCAACAAGGGTTCCCGCCCAGAACAGGAAAAGTTTTGGCAAGAACGAAGCAATCAAATTGAAGAACAACGCCAACCTAATTTTTTCGTGCCGTGGAATTTCTTGTGTTTTGAGCACCATTGCAACAAAAAAACTAAATAGAACACTTATAAAAAGCATCAGAAAGAAACTATCAGCCGAGTAACGCATATTCAAAATTATTGTCACCCAAGGATAAAACTTGGTGTCATCAGTCACCTTTTCTTGAAACACCAGCACAACAAGAAGAGTCATAAGAGCGGGAGTGAAGAGGAAGCACATAGCTCCAGACTTTAGGGTATGCCATATGAACTTCAACTATTGCTCCTTAAGCTGAATGAGTCTATCAAGTTAAACACCGTTCCCAACTGGAATTCAAGCTAATCATTCCTTTCCCGCCAATACGGCTTTATGCTTTGGGGAACAGTAATAATTTTCATCAATAATTCTTTTAATAGCTAATACAACGATTTTATCAGCCAGCGTATTATCAATTATATGTGACGAGTGGGCTCTTGGCGAAATGACAGATTTTAACTCGTCAAAGGAAACAAGGTTATGAGGGTAGTAGACATCAACTGATGGCATTTTTTCTTTTACTTCTTCAATAGCCTCACGTCCAAGGTGGTTCGCTGCATTAAAACACTCATTACAAACTTTTATATCATAAATATAAGAGTCGCGTTCATTACTATGAGTACGTATTGTCTTGACCTCGAATACCCAAGGATTTTTTTTTGACGGCTTGAGACAATCATACTTGCAACGCTCACAACAAGGGCATGTCCAGTCCTCGCTGTAGCTCACCCAACTGCGCCCCCTTGTATTCGACAAATGAGCAATTTGCCCTTTCGAGGGCTTACTTTTGATCTGAGGCTTAATTCTTTCTCGCCAAGATGAATGATGACCCTTAAATGGCATCGTGTTGTAGAGTAGCTTCTCAGGCTCCCAGTGTAGGGCATTTAACCCGCAACGATTAAACAGAAAAGCCGCTGTTCTTTCAGTTTGTTTTGCTGTTGGTTTGGAAGGCTGATACCAATGAGAGTTACTTGCTGCCAGTTCAGCTATGTACTTTGCTAGTTTCATTCTTTTACTAAATATATCTATGTTTTTTTGCCAAATGACAGATGCAGCCTGAATATCTAATTCGTGCTCTTGGTTGGCCTTTGGTTTAACAAAGTGAGCTATTTCACTTGGGGAAAAAGAAAAGTTTTGATGTGCATTGCACTTAATTTTGGCTAAGCCATCAGCCTTGTTGCAGTCTGAACAAATTACAGTATTATCATATGCCGATATCGCATAAGATGTTCTTATAGCAAAACGTTCAGCCAGTTCATTTGCTACAACGTGCTCTTTAACTGATGAAGCTTCTTCAAACATCGTTCGAACGATATCCTTCATATGATCATGGTGTTCATGTAATTGACAAGAAGCATATCCCCGAGAATCAAGCTTAGCAATCTGTGGCTTTTTCCTTCTACAAGAGGGGCACTCCCAACCCATTGCCGTACTTACCCACCATTTATTTAGATGAGCACCTTTAGCACCTAAATCATCTACTATCTGCTGTGTTTGTACTGAGAACTCTGCATCAAACAAAGGGTTACCACCGGTACTAAAGAATTCTTTTAATTCACTTACACTATAAAACCTGTCAATACTCACCTTCCACCGCCTTGATTTTTTCAGTGAACTTTTTTACCACGAATTGCCTTCTACTTTATTTTATCCGCATTTGCTTCAAGCCCTAGGCTGATTCTCCTTAATGTATAGCTTACCTCTTTATTCCGCTAAAAACAGGAGCAAGTGTTTGCCAGTGCGGAAGGTAAAGTAGGTATAATTAACCGTTCTCACCTGAGCCCGTACTAGCTTGTTTAAGCTCAATATCTAAATCAAATCACTAAATAGAGATCCCCAATACGACAAAGCTTCTTTCATCTCATCAAAGTAATCATGCTGATCATACACCCGCTCCATACCACTTAAAGAGTGGCCCAGTATTTTTTCCGCGCAAGCAGGGCTAAAAGCATTATATCGACCTGATGAACTATCGCTTTTAACTGAAATCAAATGACTACGAATGGAACGCCTTATGTCGTGAGGCTGAAAGTCCGGTACCTGAACTTTTCCTTGCTTTCGAATTCGGTTTAAACTTCTATTCAGCGTCTTAGTATCCATATGGCTAATGCTTTTACCCGCTGACACCGAATCTCTTTTTGCAGGGAATACGAACTCGCTTTTGAGTAAAGCACTATGGCTCTCTTGGTCTCGGAAAGCTTTCAATAGCTCGTCTGACATCGGAACTTTCTGATAAACCACTTCACCTCTAGTGCTGTGTTTTTCATTAACTGCATACCAAACACGCTTTTCAAAATCCACATCACTCCATTTCGCTGTTATAGCCGCCCCGCTTCTTACTCCGCTTAATAGAATAACCTTAAAACAATTGAAGTTCTGAATTGACATTCCTGCGCTCAAAAAGACCTCTAAGGCTGTTCTAAGCTCATCTACACTCGGTGTTCTGCGCCTAGGGGTATATTTAGCGTAGGTTGACTTAGAAGCCCCCTCCAGAGGATTAAAGTCCATACAGCCGACTGCAACGCCGTAACTGAACATCTGTTTCAACAACGCAAGTGTTTTGCCAGCCTGGCTTTTAGCCCCCCTATCTAATATTGGGCTAAATACGTCTTCATGAAGCTGGTGTCGGGTAATATTAGTCAACAGCACATGCCCAGCTCGTGGCAATATGTCCTTATTGAAACTAGCTTCAACAATCTCTGGGCGCTTTCTCTCCAAAATTTTATTTCTGAAAAATTCGGAGTAAAGTTTTCCAACTGTCCAGGCATCACTTCCTGACGATAGCTTTTCTCGTTCAACCTGAATATCAATGCCATTCCTTACTTTCTCCAGGTTTTCTCTAGCCATGCTTTTAGCGGTTTCAATATCAATTTCCGGCATTCCGCCTATTCGATAGTTAACCGACTTTACCGGCTTAGTTCTTGTTCTGTAATAAAGGTAAAAGGCTTTGGAGCGAACACCGTGTTTATTAATCCGACCCAGTCGAACATGAAATCCGGGGATTTCAGGGTCGTTTATTCGAGTTATCTCTTCAGAGACCTTACTTAAAAGGTGCTTAGTCAGCTTCTTAGTTATTGTGGTGGTTTTCGCGGTTGCCGCTAATGGCGGAATAATTTGCTTCTCGGAGCTTCTGTGTTGCACACCCATTTTTAAATCCTCAAGTTATGTTTCACCTGTGTTGCAACAGCTAATGCTGAACCTTTCTAAGGGACATTTACCTTAGAATAGAGACAACGTAAAAACCGTTGCAAAGCGAGTGAAAACACTAACTGAATCAGGACTTTACTTGTAGAGGACAAACTTCTTTAAACTGGGACAATTGAAAAAATTTAATGGATTTTCACTTGAGAATTGTCATGGGGTGTCAGGGGTCGGAGGTTCAAATCCTCTCACGCCGACCAATTCTTCTTCTAGTGACACTCAATAAAGCATTCACTGGTTCCATTCTGGTAAACTAAGTTGCTCTCCCATTTCAGTTGCCACTCGCCAATAACCTCCTCTGGCAGAACCTTTTCGAATTAATACTCCTTGTTCTTTCAATTTAGAAATGTGTTTTTCTACCGCACGCGACGAAATATTCAACACTTCAGCGACTCTGGCGGCACTCCATTCAGGCTGCTCATTTAATAGCCTAAGTACCATATTTCGTGTGCTCGTTCCTGAATATCGACCTTTACCCGAACCGTTATCCGAACCTAACAGCGAACTTTTTACCGAACTCATAGGTATTTCACTAGAAAAATCATGCGAGATACTCGCTTCTTCCAGCACCTCTGCTTTGTCTTTTTCTTCTTTCACTGTGGTTGAAATACTCTGTTGCAAACAATCCAGAATAAACTCAACCATAAGACCTCTGTCATTTTCACTAATTGAGCGTCGCAAGCAATCAAGATATTCGTCTTTATTGAATTTAAAGATTTGCTCAAAGCTTAACCAGGCAACTGCCGGATGCCATTTAGCTAAAATAAGGCTAAACCAGAGTCTTCCAACACAACCGTTGGCAACAGAAAACGGCTGAATAAATTCGAACTGCTGTAAGAAAATAGCCGCTTTAATTAAAGGGTGTTCGTTGCTTTCGTCTAACCAGGACAATAGACTTCTTACCGACTTCCCGGCCTGCCCCGCCGGAGCGGTCATATGAACCAGCTTGTTGTTGCGGTAAACGCCCATTCCCGTTGCGCGATAGCTTCCAGCGCTGGGGGTTACTGCGGCGCAAATCATCTGGTGAGCGTTTTTAAGATCTGACTCCGAATGTAAATTCCACTCAGACAATTTTTTATAGGCTTCATCTAGACGAATACCCTCCAGCGGTTGTGACTGCTCATCCAGGCCTACCGACGCATGAGCTTTAATTGGCAATTGTTGAGACTTAAAATCTTCTAAATTGCTTTTATCGGATTCAAGTAATGCTAACCAACGGCCAAAGTCGGTGCTTATTTGCGCCACTAAATTCACGCATTTACTGGTAATCAAATAATCTGCTGCCATTTGTTATTAGTAACCTCTGGGGGTTACTCTCCGTTATTTTGTTAACGCACACACTCAGTCTAAAACACTTACACTGTAATATCAGCGAATACCGATTGCAGCCTTGCCACTTCACTTTCTTCCAGCGGAAGCATAGGTTGTTTCCCCCAGACTGGAGCAGGCCAGGCAGCGTCAGTTTGAAACCGCGCTATATGATGAACATGCAACTGCGGAACCTGATTTCCTAAAGCAGCGACATTAAGTTTATCGGGTTGGTATTCAGCCTTTAGCCAGTGGCATAGAAATCGGCTTTCTTTTAACAACTGCAGTTGATCGTCTTCAGAAAGGTCTATGGCTTCGCGCACGTCTGCCACTTTAGGAACCAACAAAAACCACGGAAATTGCCTGTCATTCATGACTCTGACTTCGCATAGCGGCCAATCGGTTAAATGGTAACTGTCTCTGGCTAATTCCGGAGCTAATGTATATTCCATAACCTACCCTTTTAGTAATGTTTCAAGAAACCGTTTAAACAGTGCATTAGTTTGCGGCAAGCTGTCAATTAAACGGTGGTCATCATTCACCAGGTGTAACTCTGCCCTGGTTCTTTCCGCATAACGCCAACTGTTCTCAACAGGAACAATATCGTCGTTCCAGCCATGAACAATTTGAGTCTTACAAGCCGGTGTTAGTTCGTCAAAATTTGCCTGACCACCTAAGTAAAAGGCCGGAGCCATTAAGAACAGCCCCCGGCTCTTTGTTTTAGCTGCAGCTACCGTTGCCACGTAACCGCCCATGCTGGAACCGACCAGTAAGAAATTTTCCGTTAGTGCTTCAATATATGTTGTGAGTTTTTCCACGCGCTGATCAGGATCATCAATACCCTGATAATCGACACTGGTTACGCTAAACCCCAAAGCTTCAGCGGTTTTTGCTAAAACTTTAATTTTGCTGCCCCAGGGGCCGCTCTCTTTTCCGTGATTAAAAATAACCTGCATTTAGCAATTACCTATATTTTGTGCTTAGATAAAACTATCAGAAATAACAATTAAGTAACAATGTAAGCTTTTATCATGATAGTCAAAACGTTCATTATAAAGAAAGGCGGTTACTATGACCTTTAACAAGCAACTTGTTGCGCTGTACACCGTATTATCTATAGTGGCTCTGTTTAGCTCAAGCAGCCTTGCCGAGCACGAAGACATTATCTGGGGAGTAAACTCCTCCCCGCCGTTTCATATATTTGATGGTAAATACGAAGAACAAGGCTTTTGCGATGCTTTAGTCAGCAGCTTTCAGCGCCAGCTACCGGAACTGTCGCACAAGGTCAGAAAGCTTCCCTCCCGCCGTATTACCATGCTTATGAAAAAGAACAAGAACCTCTGCTTTCCCTGCCTGATTAAAGGAGCAAGTTACAATTCCGAGTTTAATTACACCGACACAACTCACCGGTATCAACCACACGGTATCATCACCCGTGCTGACACCGCGGCCAGAATCATTGGAAAGTATGGCCAGCCAGTAGATTTTTCCAGCCTGGTTCAGGACTCAAATTTACGCTTTGCGCAACCGGCTGAACGCCGATACGGCCGCCTGCAGCCGCTACTGGAAGAGCACCTTATCGATTCAGATAATTTCAGTTTTATCAGCGGCGACAATGCCCACATCAACTTGCTGACTATGATAGTCAACGAGCGTATTGATTACACTATCGATTATGAAATGATTATGACTTACTACAACGAAACAGAATTTAAAAACAGCGGACTGGTGTTTTTGCCTATTGAAGAGTACGAGGGTGTGGTTATTGAGGGCGCGGTTGGTTGCAGTAATAATGAATGGGGACGTAAAGCTGTGCGACACCTTAATGAAGTCATCAATGAACTTAAAGCTGATCCGGACTTTCAAAAAAGCCTGGATCAGTGGTTAGGAACTAGTCGCCCAATGGTTGATTAAGCAAAGCGCTGTTGTAAATACTGGTTAATGTCATCGGACTCATACATCCACTGTACTTTATCGTCCTGCTCAATGCGCAAACACGGCACTTTAACTCTGCCGCCGCCATCTAACAGCTCTTGTCTGTGCTGCTCATTATTTTTCGCATCTCTTAACTCTATATTCAAATTAAGGCGGGCAATTTCCTTACGTACCTTGACGCAAAAAGGGCAAGCGGCAAATTGATAAAGAGCCAGCGACTTGCAGGCTTCATCTACCTGTTGTTGAGCCTCATCACTGCGGCTCTGGCCTTTTGGCGTGGTCAATTTTTCGACCAGTAAAACAATAGGCGTTAAAATAAGCCGTAGAGTACGAAAAAAGTAACGAATGATAATTCTCATAGAAATACAACCAGACTGCCTGTTAAAGATGCCGCTATTCTAACGTGTTTAAGGTAAAGCGTCAGTCTTTTAACTAAACGCTTTTCACTTTCCGTTTAAAGCTTCCGCGGCAATTTCTAACGACCTTAAACGAGCCTGATGATCAAAGGCATGGCAGGTAAGAATAACTTCATCTATACCGGTATCATCAATAAACTGATTAATATGCCGTTGAACTGAATCCTTAGTGCCAACCGCCGTATAGGTTAATGCATGATTCGCCCCGGCCAGTTCATGAGGCGCGGCAACCGTTCTTATGTCATCCACCGGTGCTTTTAAAGGCCCGGGTGTACCACGACGCAACGCAATAAACTGTTGTTGCATTGAGCTCATCATTTTTCGCGCATCGGTTTCGCTGTCTGCCGCAAAAACGTTCATTGCCGCAGCAACATAAGGTTTGCTGAGGTAACGCGACGGACGAAAGTTCTCGCGATACGCTTTTAATGCATGCTGCAAATAGTCTGGTGCAAAATGCGATGCAAAGGCATAAGGCAGACCTAAATGCGCTGCAAGCTGGGCGCCAAAAGTGCTTGAGCCGAGCAACCACACCGGAATTTTCTGTCCAAACCCGGGCACAGCTTTAATCGCATCACTTTCCTGCGCTTCTTCCAGGTAACCTAAAAGCTCCTGAACATCGTTAGGAAACTGCTCGGCGTCGTCGGGTTTACGTCTCAATGCCCGTAGGGTTCGGCCGTCTGTTCCCGGCGCTCGACCCAAACCAATATCAATACGTCCGGGGTACAGGGCATCCAACGTACCAAACTGCTCAGCCACCACAAAAGGCGCATGGTTAGGCAACATGACACCACCTGAACCTACCCGAATTTTATCGGTTTTGCCGGCAACATAACCTAAGGCAACAGCGGTTGCGGCCGAGGCAATTCCGGTCATATTGTGGTGCTCAGCCATCCAGAAGCGGTGGTAACCCCACCGCTCTGCATGCTGGGCTAAATCAGCAGAATTATGCAATGATTCAGCCACAGACCCACCTTCGGTAATAGGCGCTAAATCAAGAACTGAATATTTCATAACAAATTACAGCTCTTGCTTGGTTGGGCGAATGATCATTTCATTCACGTCAACTTGCTGAGGTTGCTCAATAGCAAACGTAATGGCACGGGCAATAGCCGCAGAATCAATAGCGTCTGAATACAAACTGTCAGCCATTTCTTTCGCGTCTTTGTCACTAATGTGGTCAGTCAGTTCTGTTGCTACAGCGCCCGGTGAAATATTGGTTGCGCGAATTTCACCATTAGATTCCTGACGAATGCCTTCAGAAATGGCTTTTACCGCAAACTTAGTTGCGCAATACACCGTTCCGCCGGCAAAGACTTTCTGACCTGCAACTGATGACAGGTTGATGATATGACCGACATGCTGTTCACGCATAACCGGTAATACAGCAGCTACGCCATACAAAACACCTTTAATGTTCACGTCAATCATGGTGTCCCACTCGTCCACTTTTAGCGCATCGAGCGGTGCCAATGGCATGAGTCCGGCGTTATTAATGAGCACATCAATACGGCCAAATTCTGCTTTAGTGTCGTCAGCCAGTTTTTGAACTGCGGCTTTGTCGGTTACATCAACCACACGGTAAGCTGCCTGGCCACCGTCTTTCTTAATTGACTCAGTCAATTCTTTTAGGCGATCTTCGCGACGCGCCGCTAACATCAGTTTTGCGCCTTTTGCTGCAAGCATACGAGCGGTCTCTTCTCCTAAACCACTGCTTGCACCTGTAATAATCACAACTTTATCTTGTACTTCTGACATAGCTTTACCTCCGGTTAGTGCTATTAGTCAACTGCCCCTAACTGCTTTAATATCATCTCTTCAAAACGCAGTAGCGGCAGCATAGAACGCTGAACTTTGGCTCGCAGTAATGCTCCCTGCCAACCCGAAAGAATGAAGGCTCCCATCTGTTCGGTGTCAATGCACTGCTGAATTTGCTGTGCGTCCTGTGCTGCTTTTAAACACCGGGCAATACGCTGCTCCCAGTCAGAAAAAATGTCATCTAACCGTTCGCGAAATAAGTCACTCTGAGATGCCATTTCCTGACCCAGGTTGCCTATCAGACAGCCTTTGGAGAAATCACACGACTTTAAGTCCTCTACCGAGCGACGCAAATAGCTGCGCAAACGATCAACCGGCTCCAACGTCTCGTTAGCCAGAGTTTCGTCCATGCGTGCTTCATAATCCTCGGCGTAGGTTTCGATAACAGCCAGGCCAAAATCATTCTTACTTTTGAAGTAATGATAAAAGGAGCCCTTGGGCACCTGCGCCTCGCTCAGAATTTTATTCAAACCGGTGCTGCCGAACCCATGTATGGATATCAGGTCAGCACCGATTGTTATGATGTTTTGTCGTGTGTCATTCTTAGTCATGCGATCTATATTAGACCAGTCGTCTAGAAACTTCAAGATCAGTCTGTTAATTGCAACTATAGGGCTTCAGCAATGGGTTCCGGCCAGACACCGCACTGAACTTTAGCAATGTGGTCACTTTGTAAAATTTGCATAACCACCCGTGACTGACCTATTCCCCCTCCAATAGTTAAAGGCAATTCACCCGCTAACAAGGACTGATGCCAGGGTAGCTTGAGCTTTTCCTCCTGTTGGCTAATAGCCAACTGACGTTTTAATGCCTGCTGGTCAACACGTATCCCCATAGACGAAAGCTCCAGCGCGTCATCTAATGCCGGATGCCAGACAAGAATATCGCCGTTTAACCCCGTACTGCCCTGCTCGTTAACCGAACTCCAGTCATCGTAGTCCGGCGCTCTTACGTCATGTGCATGACCATGACTCAGCTCCCCGCCAATACCGACCAAAAATACTGCGCCATGTTGTTTAACCACTTTGCGCTCACGTTGTTTTGCAGTAAGGTCTGGATAGGCAGTAATTAAATCCTCTGCATGCACAACCTGTATTTTCTCCGGTAAGGTTCCGGTTCCACCGTGTTGTTCAATATATTGCTGCTCCGTTTGACGCAAAGCAGCGTAAATACGCTCGACGGTCTGGATCAGAAACGCCAGCGAACGCTGCTCTTCAGTAATGACTTTTTCCCAGTCCCACTGGTCAACGTAAACAGAATGTACGGAACTCAAAGCTTCTTCGTCAGGCCGCAAGGCTTTCATCTGGGTAACTATGCCCTCACCTGCACCAAAGCCGTAACGGCCAAGGGTAAAGCGTTTCCACTTAGCCAATGAATGAACTACTTCATAATCTTTGTCGGGCACGGCTTTTACTTTAACTGCAACCGCCTTTTCCCAGCCCGACAAATCGTCCTGAACACCACTGCCCAACTCACTTAGTAGTGGCGACTGCACTTCAATAAGCCCAAGCTGAAGCTGTAACTGCTGAGTAAAGCCGGATTTTACGAATTGAATTTTCTGTTGCTGTAACATGTATTGTGACTTCATAAATACTCCGAATCGTTAATAAAAGAATAGAAACACAATTCAATTAATACCTTTTAGAACTATTTATTCAATAACGTTTAACAAAAATAGCTTTACTTATTATTTTCCGTTAATTTATACCTAACTTAATTAACGAAGCTTTAATAAAACATGAAAAAATCACCTGAAAATTATCAAATCGATGATCTGGACCGTTCCATACTAAGAACTCTGATGGAAGACGCACGTATTCCTTACGCTGAGCTGGCCAAACGCTATAAGGTGAGTCCGGCCACTATTCACGTACGGGTTGAAAAAATGAAGCGTGCCGGGATTATTGAGGGTACGCGTTTACAGGTTAACGCCAAACGCTTAGGCTACGATGTCTGTTGTTTCATTGGCATTACGCTGAAAAGCGCGGGTGACTACCCGGCCGCAATTGAAAAACTGGAAAAGCTCGAAGAAGTTATTGAGGCTTACTACACTACCGGTCAGTACAACGTCTTTATTAAAATTATGACACCGTCAATAAACGAGCTACAACACACGCTAATCAATCGAATTCAGGCTATTGATGAAATACAATCGACGGAAACGCTCATTTCATTACAGCAGCCAATTAACCGGGACATACAGCCATGACAGCGCAGAACTGCATAAACAGTGGATAGAAGGCTTACTGGTTGACTACTACGACCCCATGTACGACTACCAAATGAAAAAGCGATAAGCATCGCTAAAAATCTGCGACCCGCCGAAAACAACAGTCAATGCGTTACGCTTTTGTTATGGTATTGTCATAATAACACCAAGGGGATTTATCTATGCTGAAGCGAATGTTAAGCCGTGTCACCGCGGCCGCATTGGTCATCGTTGCCCTGCCTTCTATGGCAGCAACAACAGACCTTTCTTACTATCTGCCACAGGATGTCAGTTACAACCCGGAAATTACCAAACCCAAAGATGTGCTGGGTTATCAGGTTGGTGAATGGCATGCCCGCCCCGAGCAAATTGTAAAGTATATGGAAGTTCTTGCCGAAGAGTCGGATCGTATTACGCTGGAAGTGACCGGTCGCACACATGAGCAGCGTCCTTTGTTACTTCTTACCGTCACCTCAGAAGACAACCACCGCAATATTGATGACGTTCGTGAGCGTCATTTGGCCGCAGCTGATCCAAACCGTGATGCCGACCCGGACAATACGCCGGTGGTCATGTATATGGGCTACAGTATTCACGGAGACGAATCGAGCGGTAGTAATGCAGCAATACTTTTTGCTTATTACCTTGCAGCCGCTGAAGGCGAAGCCGTAGATGAGCTTTTGAATGATTCAGTTATTCTGCTTGATCCGGCGTTTAACCCGGACGGTCTTGCTCGCTTCGCACAATGGGCAAACCAGCACCGCGGACAAAATTTAGTTGCGGATCCTCAGCATCGCGAACACGTGCAGCCGTTCACCCGAGGTCGGGTTAACCACTATTGGTTCGATATGAACCGCGACTGGCTGTTACTGCAACACCCTGAATCGCGCGCGCGTATCGCTAACTTTCAGAAATGGAAGCCAAACGTACTGACCGATTACCACGAAATGGGAACCAACAGCACGTATTTCTTCCAGCCGGGTATTCCGTCTCGTAAAAACCCATTAACGCCAGATGAAAACGTGCGCTTAACCGAAATTCTTGCGGCAGAACACGCCGACTCGCTGGATGATATTGGCAGCCTGTATTACACCGAAGAGTCATTTGATGACTTTTATTATGGCAAAGGCTCAACGTATCCGGATATTCAGGGAGCTGTCGGCATACTGTTCGAACAAGCTTCCAGCCGCGGGCACCTGCAGGACTCGGTTAATGGTGAAGTCAGCTTTCCGTTCACTATTCGTAACCAGTTTGTCGCCTCACTCAGTACCATTTACGGCACACACAAAAGCAAAAGTCGTTTTATTGAGTTTCAGGAGCGCGCTTACGATGAAGGTATGGAAGCAGCCAAAAAAGCCAAGTTTGAAGGTTATATAATTGGTGATTCAAGCGACCCGTCGCGTGTAGAAGGCTTACTGGAAATATTTAAACAGCACGGTATTAAAGCTTACCGTGTAGAAAAAGATATAGAGCAGAACGGTACTCAGTTTAAAGCCGGAAGCAGTTATTACATCCCTCTGGCTCAGGCTCAGTACGGTTTGATTCAGGGAATATTCAGTACGCGCAAGAACTTCCCGAACAATACCTTCTACGATGTTTCAGGCTGGACTCTGCCATTAGCCTTTAACGTGCCATTTGAGACTCATCGTGGTCGTATTCAAATTGCGGATAATGCCTGGGATGCGCCAAAACGCAAGACGTCGGCTCTCACTGATGCCTACGCTTACGCATTTAACTGGAACGATTACTTCGCTCCGGGTTTATTACAAGAGTTGCTGGAGCAGAACATTCACGTTCGTCAGACAACAAAACCCTTCACTGTAGAAGGTGAACAAGGCCGTCAGGAATTTTCAGCAGGCTCTATTGTTGTACCTAAAGCCTATCAGCAGCGGGAATGGCGCGATGTACAACGCCGTCTGGCTACCGCAGCAAAAGAAAAAGGTATTCAGGTAACCTCTATCGAGACCGGATTGACACCAGAAGGTGTTGACCTGGGTAGCCGCAATATTCAGCCGGTAGAGAAACCCAGCGTAATGATGCTAACCGGCGCGGGTGTTAACCTATACGAAGCTGGTGAAACCTGGTACTACCTTGACCGCCACGTCGGTATTCCATTGTCGATGGTTGATACTGAACGTTTATCCAGAGCTGACTTAACCCGTTATAGCCATATTATTATGGTGGACGGACATTACAGCAATTTAGATAAAAAACTGCGTAAGAAAATTCAAAACTGGGTAAGCCAGGGTGGCACAATAATCGGTCAGCGCGGTGGTGCTGAGTGGTTATCAGAGAATGGTCTTCTACAAACTCGCTTTGTTGATGACGCCGTCTTCCAGAGCGCTTTTGCTAAAAAGCAATTAAGTTACGAAGAGCGTGACGATTTCTACGCCGAACAACGAATTGCCGGAGCGATATTCTCAATGGATGTCGACACTTCTCATCCGTTATTCTTTGGCTTCCCGCGTGATCAAATGCCGGTATTCAAGAATTCGGCAGCCGCTATGGAAGAGCCGGAGTCGCCTTTCGTTTCAGTTGCCCGCTATTCAGAGCAGCCTTTAATGAGTGGCTACACAGATGAGCGCAATCGCGAAATACTAAAAGGTAAAACCAATATTGCCGCCCATCGCTTAGGCAGCGGTCAAGTTATTGGTTTTGCCGACAACGTTAATTTCCGCGCCTATTTTTGGGGAACCGCTAAATTACTCAGTAATGCTATTTATTTAGCTCCCCGTATTCAGGTTTATGCGAAAAAACTGGACGATAAAGCGGCAGCTGATGCCGCCGCAGAAGCCCATTAATTAATTAGCTTTTGAGAAATAAAAACCGTTAGGACTTCCCGTCTTAGCGGTTTTTTTACACTTGGATATATTGGTTATTTTTCAAATCATGGTCTACCTTACTAATTGAATCTTCTAAATTAATCAGTGAGGTGAATATGTTACGTTGGGTTCTTATCTTTCTAGCCGTGGCTGTAGTTGCTGCTATTTTAGGCTTTGGTGGAATTGCCGGAACAGCAGCCGGAATAGCCAAAATTATCTTCTATATCTTTATTATCCTCTTTGCGATTTCTTTAGTTGTCCGCCTGCTTCAGGGTAATAAAAGGCTTTAAATGTTTTAGCCTTTGTTAGATATTAGACATTGGTCGTATGCCAACAGTTATTGAATCTACGATACAATAACTGTTGGCATTTTTCGTTATCTGTCTAACACTACAACAATGAGGCTCTTGCCATGAACGCAATCGTAATGATGGTTCTGGGTTTAGGCGCAATGTTTCTCGGTTACGTTTTTTACTCTAAATTCATTGCTGAGAAAATTTTTAAGCTTGATCCAGACTTCAGAACACCCGCTCACGAATTAGAAGACGGCGTCGACTTCGTCCCTACCAATAAATACGTTCTGTGGGGCCACCACTTTACTTCTGTAGCCGGTGCGGCACCTATTATTGGTCCTGCCATCGCGGTTATCTGGGGTTGGGTACCTGCTTTCTTATGGGTTATTTTCGGTACCATATTTTTTGCTGGCGTACACGATGCTGGCGCTATCTGGGCAAGTAACCGTAATAAAGCCAAATCTATCGGTAACCTGACCGGCGATGTTGTAGGCAAGCGCTCTCAAACGCTGTTTATGATCGTTATCTTCCTTGTGTTACTAATGGTTAACGCAGTGTTCGCCACCGCTATTTCGGGTCTGCTGATTAAATTCTCCAGCTCAGTAGTACCGGTTTGGGGTGCCATATTTGTCGCGCTTATTATCGGACAAATTATTTTCCGTAAATGGATGGGCTTAGGTGCAATATCCATTATCGGTGTACTAGCGCTGTACGCACTTATCTGGGCAGGTCCATCATTCCCAATAGAGTTGCCGGAAACGGTAATGGGTATTAGCGACAACGCGCAATGGGTTCTTATCCTGTTTGGCTACGCAGCCATCGCTTCGTTACTACCTGTTTGGATGTTGCTTCAGCCACGTGATTACATCAACGGTCTGCAGCTTTTCATCGGTCTTATTTTGCTTTACGGCGCCACCTTATTACTGGCTCCGGAAATTTCAGCACCGGCCTTCAATAGCAACACTCCGGAAGGCACCCCATCAATGTTGCCGCTGTTGTTCGTGACCATAGCCTGTGGGGCAATTTCGGGCTTCCACGGTCTGGTTGCATCTGGCACAACCTCTAAGCAACTTGATAAAGAAACCGATGCCCGCTTTGTGGGATACTTTGGTGCGGTTGGTGAAGGCTCATTGTCGCTGGCGACTATCATCGCTGCCACAGCCGGTTTTGCAACATTAGCCGACTGGGAAGCGGTCTACTCTTCTTTCGGACAAGGCGGCGTATCAGCCTTTGTTGAAGGTGGCGCCAACATTATTAGTCAGGGGCTTGGCCTGGACATTGGCGTATCAGAAACCCTGCTGACGGTAATGGCTGTGCTTTTTGCCGGTACCACAATGGATACTGGATTACGTCTGCAACGCTATATTTTCCAGGAATGGGGAAACCTGTATAACATTAACTGGATGCAAAAAGCCTTTCCGGCAACGATGCTAGCTGTAGGAAGCTGCTTATTGTTAGCCTTCGGTGCTGGCGGCGCAGACGGTTCCGGCGGCTTAGTTATATGGCCTCTGTTCGGTACCACAAACCAGTTATTAGCAGGGTTGACCTTGTTGGTTATTACGGTCATGTTGGTGCGCTTAGGCCGACCAATGTATTACACCTTAATACCGTTAATTTTCCTGTTGATAATGACAGTCTTCGCTCTTATTGTTCAGCTTAAAGATTTCTATAACAGCGGTGACTGGTTCTTAATGGGTCTGGATTTAGTGGTGCTGGTTGCCGCTATCTGGATTGCTCTTGAAGCTAGCGCAGGCTTAACTAAAATCCGTAAGGAACAAAAAGCCCAGAAGCAGCAATAAGAGTAACGGGAGTAAGTAGCATGAATATACAGTCAGTGCGCCGTTGGTTCAGCCGGGCAAGTGATTTGGCCAATGAGTTTTATAATGCGCCCTATCGCTCTGCTATTGCCCGGGCAAAGCGCGACGAAGACGATTTATTCATGCTACTGGTTTTTTCTGAAATGATGGGCGTGCCGAACCCGGCCGCCTATTATACTTTAGAGTTACAGCCATTAATGCTGGAACGTTTCCACGAATGGCATCAACGCATGGGGATGGAACACTCACCTCTTGATCACTTCCGTTGTTGCTAATTTTATAACCCGACCAAAAACAGGGTTCATTTCTCATGTTGTTAAGCGATAAAAAAGTTTTATTAGTTGGTGGTAAAGGCGGAGTTGGTAAAACAACCGTGTCTTCTGCTCTGGCGGTTCTTGCTGCACGCCAAGGTAAAAAGGTATTGCTGGTTTCAACCGACCCGGCGCATAGCCTGGCCGACGTATTCGACAAGAAAATCGGCGATAAAAAAACTGTTATGCGCGAAAATTTAACCGCATTAGAAATTGATCCTGACCACGAAGTTAAGGCTCATATTGAACGCGTCAGTTCTCAAATGAAGCGTTTTACAAACCCCGATCTCTTTCCCGAAATTGAACGCCAGATGCGTTTAACCCAGCAGTCTCCGGGAGCCCAGGAGGCTGCTTTGCTAGAGCGCATTTGCAACGTCATTGATGAAGCAGAGAAAGACTACGATTTGTTGATTTTTGACACAGCCCCGACCGGCCATACTTTGCGTTTACTGACATTACCCGAGGCTATGGCAGCCTGGACTCAGGGAATGCTGCGCTCGCAAAAGCGCTCTGAAGACTTTGATTCAGTTCTTGAGCACTTATCGCCCAAAGCCGGTAAAGACATTAATAACCCAATGGCTGACCCTAAAGACAATGCCAGCGACGGTATGACCGATCGCACCAGAGCAATTACAGAACAACTATTAACTCGACAGAGGCTTTTTCAACGAACCCGGCGCTTATTGCAGGATAGCAGTTACACATCCATTCTGTTTGTGCTGACACCCGAACGGCTCCCTATCCAGGAAACCGATCGTGCATTACAATCGTTAACCGCAGAAAAGTTACCCGTTGGTGGTGTTGTCATTAATAGAATATTGCCTGAACAGGCCGACGGCAGCTTTTTGGCCAAACGCAGGCTTCAGGAAAAAACTTACATAGAAGACATTCACAAACGTTTTAAAGCATGGCGAAATTACTCTCTTTATCTATTAGAAGAAGATGTGCAAGGTCTCGACGCATTAGAAGCCTTTGCAAATAGTCTGGAGCAAGCAGGATTTTCATCCTAACTGCCATTTTTTTGTCATCGCTTTCTCTAATAATACGTATACAGTGTGATTGTTGTTAATTAAGGAGAAGACTATGCGCGCTGTAGGATACAAAGAATCACTTCCGGCCGAAGATCCGAATTCACTGCTGGATATTACCGTCGATGACCCGACTCCGGGAGCAAACGATTTACTGGTTAAAGTTAAAGCGGTAGCCGTTAATCCGGTTGATACCAAAATCAGGATGCGCATGGCGCCTGAGTCTGGCCACAAAATTATTGGCTGGGATGCTGTCGGTGAAGTTGTCTCTACCGGAGATAAAGTAACCGGCTTTAAAACCGGAGACAGGGTTTGGTACGCGGGTGACTTGACCCGACCAGGTTGTAACGCGCAATTGCAAACCGTTGATTATCGCATTGTAGGCAAAGCACCAGAGAACCTCGATGACACTCAGGCAGCCGCACTCCCTCTGACCAGTATTACTGCCTGGGAAGTTCTATTCGATCGCTTACAGGTTGATAAACCTTCACCGCAAAACAAAAGAACTCTATTGGTCATAGGCGGAGCCGGTGGCGTTGGGTCTATCTTAATTCAGCTTGCCGCTCAGCTAACCGATGTCACCGTTATCGCTACAGCCTCCCGAGCAGAGTCACAACAATGGGTAAAAGCTCTGGGAGCTGACCACGTTATCAATCATTACGACGACTTGGCTGAGCAGATAGAGTCTGTTGGCGCCTCCCCGGTAACCGATGTGGCCTGTTTGACTCACAGCGAACAATACTTCGCACAATGCATGAAATTGATGGCACCTCAGGGGCGTTTTTGCCTCATAGATGACCCGTCAGAAAGTCTCGATATTACCCTGATGAAGCAAAAAAGCATCAGCTTGCACTGGGAGTTTATGTTTACCCGTTCTATGTTTACTACAGCAGACATGATAAAGCAGCAGGAATTACTGAACCATATTGCGAAAATGGTCGAAAAAGGCCAGATCCGTTCGACTCTTGGTAAAAGCTTTGGCGAAATGAATGCGAATAATCTCCGGAAGGCGCATCAGGCACTAGAAAGTCAAAAAACTATCGGAAAAATAGCGCTAACTGTCGCCGAATAGTTTTACAAACATACATGAATGTATGTATAATTCCGGATTGATATAAATTAATAGGTCAGAGGTAATTTAATGAACACGCGTTTTAGGTTTGCCCCCATTTTTGCCGCGGGTCTTCTGTTAACGGGAGCACTAACCGCATGCAGTGACCAACAACAGCAGCAACAAGGTCAGCAGCAAGCAGCCCAGGTTGATGTGATTACCGTAACGCCTGAGTCAATCAGTCTTAGTACCGATTTGCCTGGACGCACAGCTGCCTACCGAGTTGCTCAGGTGCGTCCGCAAGTTAGCGGTGTACTGCTGAAACGAACTTTTGAAGAAGGTGCCTTTGTAGAAAAAGGACAACAACTTTATCAAATTGATCCGGCAGTTTATGAAGCTGAATTAGCCAGTGCAGAAGCTGAAGTTGAAAGCGCGAAGGCCGTTTTACGCAGCTCAGAGCTTCGCTATAAACGTTTCCAGGAGTTGCTTGAAGAGAACGCAGTAAGCCAGGACGAGTTTGATAGCGCAGAAGCTACCTTCTATCAAAACAAAGCGGCTGTTTCAGTGGCTGAAGCCCAGTTAAAAAATGCCAGCATTAACCTTGAGTACACGAAAGTCAACGCACCTATTAACGGTGTCATTGGCCGTTCTAATTTCACTGAAGGCGCATTATTAACAGCATCGCAGACTGAACCTTTGGTTACGATTAATCAACTGGATCCAATTTATGTTGATATCAACCAGTCCAGTAAGCAATTTATGGAATTACAGGCTGATATAAAATCTGGCCGTATTCAAGCGAACGAGAAAGGTAATGCACCAGTTCGTCTCAAATTAAATGGTCTGGATTACGATCAAAAAGGTGAACTGCTTTTCTCTGAAGTCAGTGTCGATGAAGATACAGGAGCAATTCTATTGCGTGCTGAATTCCCTAACCCGGATAAAACACTGTATCCCGGCATGTTTGTGCGTGCTGAAGTTAGCGAAGGCACTATCAACTCAGCCATTAAAGTACCACAAGCAGCCGTAACTCGTGACCCCAGAGGACGACCTTATGTCATGCTGGTAAATGATGACAAAAAAGTTGAACAACGGATGATAACGACAGAACGCGCTGTAGGAAGCAGTTGGCTAGTATCTGAAGGCCTTAAAGAAGGCGATACCGTTGTCACTTCGGGTCTGCAAAAAATTCGTCCGGGCGCATCGGTGACTATCGATTCATCTAACTCTGAACAGCAGCAGTAAGGGAAGTCAGTAATGGCCAAGTTTTTTATAAATCGCCCGATATTTGCCTGGGTTATCGCGCTACTGACCATGATGGCCGGTGCTATCGCGATGCTGCAGCTACCTATAGCTCAGTATCCGACTATCGCTCCGCCTGCAGTCGAAATTCAGGTGAGTTACCCTGGCGCTAACGCCGAAACCGTTTCAAATACCGTAACCAAAGTGATTGAGCAGAATATGACAGGTATAGATAACCTGCTCTACTTCTCTTCTCAGAGCAACTTTGGCAACGGTACCGTTAGTCTGACTTTTGCTTCAGGAACGGATCCTGATATTGCTCAGGTGCAAGTTCAGAATAAGCTTTCTCAGGCAACCCCCCAGTTGCCTCAGGCAGTTCAGGCTCAGGGCATTACCGTTAGTAAAGCAAGTAGCTCATTCTTAATGGTAGCCGCACTCGTGGCCTCAGACGACCGTTACTCTCAAACCGACTTAAGTGACTATATTGCGTCAAATATTCAGGATCCTATAGCCCGTACAACCGGCGTTGGTAACGTTCAGCTCTTTGGCTCGCCCTACTCAATGAGAATTTGGGTAGACCCGTCAGCGCTGGTTAACTACGGCATGACAATGGCTGACCTTAAAAGTGCTATTCAGGCACAAAATGCTCAGGTTGCTGCCGGTGAACTCGGTGGTACCCCAGCCGTAGAGGGACAACGTCTAAACGCAACCATTATTGCGCAAACTCGTATGTCTGATGTCTCTGAGTTTGAAAACATCACCTTAAAAGTGTTGTCCGATGGTTCGCAAGTCCTTCTTAAAGACGTTGCTGAGGTCGAAAAAGGCGCAGAAAACTATTCCATTCAGGCCAATTATAACGGTAAGCCGGCAACAGGTCTGGCAATTAACTTGCAGACCGGCGCTAACGCCCTGGAAACAGCCGATGCGGTAAAAGCGCGAATGGCTGAACTGGAAGAGTTTTTCCCTGATGGAATGGAGTTGGTTACAGCGTACGATACGACTCCCTTTATCAAAATCTCAATTTCAGAAGTTGCGCAGGTTTTAATAGAAGCCATTATTCTGGTCTTCCTGCTGATGTTCGTTTTCCTGCAGAACCTACGCGCTACCTTAATACCCACCTTAGCAATACCGGTGGTTATTCTGGGAACCATGGGGGTCATGGCATTAGCTGGTTTCTCAATTAACACCCTGACCATGTTCGGTATGGTGTTGTCCATCGGCCTGTTGGTTGATGATGCCATCGTGGTTGTAGAGAACGTTGAGCGCTTAATGTCTGAAGAGGGCTTGTCACCCAAGCAGGCAACGATTAAGTCGATGGGACAAATTACCGGTGCACTTGTTGCTATCGGTGTTGTTATGGCCGCGGTATTCGCACCTATGGCCTTTTTCCCAGGCTCGACTGGTGCCGTTTACCGACAGTTCTCACTGACCATCATTACCTCGATGGGTCTGTCTGTTCTCGTCGCAATCGTGTTCTCACCAGCATTGTGTGCCACCCTGCTGAAACCGGTTAAGCACGACAAAAGCAGTGGCTGGGGCCCGCTTGGTTGGTTCAACCGTACCTTAGAAAAATGGACCGATAAGTACACCAATACCATTCACTCAATTTTACGTCGTACCGTACGGTTTGGCGTACTTTACCTGGGTATTATTGGTATTCTGGTGTTCTTATTCATGAAATTGCCAGCGGCCTTCTTGCCCGACGAAGATCGCGGCGTATTCTTGACTCAGATGCAGTTACCGGTCGGTTCGACTATTGAGCAGTCGGTTAATACCATGGACAAAATAGAAAACTATTACCTTAACCAGGAAGATGCGGTTCAGTCAGTATTTTCTGTTGTTGGTTTCAGTTTCTCAGGACGAAGTCAGGCTAATGGTATCGCCTTCGTGCGTTTGAAAGACTGGAGCGAACGTGACGAAAGCCAGAGTGTTAATGCCGTTATAGGCAGAGCTTTTGGGTTCTTCGCTGGTATTAAAGAGGCGATGATATTTGCCTTTAACCTGCCACCTATTCCAGAACTTGGTGTTTCCAGTGGTTTCAACCTGTTCCTGCAGGATCGCGGTAACCTGGGTCATGCAGGTTTACTCGAAGCCCGTAACCAATTGCTGGGTATGGCAGGACAGAACGACAAGCTGGTACAGGTACGTCCAAATGGTCTTGAAGATGCGCCACAGTTGCGTATTGATATCGACTTTGAAAAAGCTCAGGCGCTGGGACTGACTATTACCAATATCAATGAAACCTTAAGCACAGCCTGGGGCTCATCCTACGTTAACGACTTTATCGATCGGGGCCGGGTTAAAAAGGTCTATCTGCAGGGCGAAGCGGAATCGCGTATGTTGCCTGAAGATATCAACGAATGGTATGTCAAGAATAACCAGGGTGATATGGTGCCATTTAGCTCATTCTCGAGTTGGGAATGGACTTATGGTGCCCAGCGAGTTGAAAGCTATAACGGTGTTTCTGCAATGGAAATCCAGGGGCAGGCAGCTCCGGGAGTCAGTACCGGCGAAGCCATGATTGAAATGGAAAAGATGATTGCTAAGCTTCCTCCGGGTATTGGTTTCGAATGGACAGGTATTTCTTTACAAGAGCGTCAATCCGGTGATTTTGCGCCGATCCTTTATAGCGTATCGCTGATTGTTGTATTCCTGTTCCTGGCAGCCCTGTACGAAAGCTGGTCAATACCATTCTCAGTCATGCTGGTTGTCCCTCTGGGTATTCTGGGTGCTGTCGTTGCTGTTATGCTTCGCGGTATTTCTAACGATGTTTACTTCCAGGTAGGTCTGCTGACAACCGTTGGGGTGTCGGCAAGGAACGCCATACTGATCGTTGAGTTTGCGAAAGACTTGCAGGCTCAGGGTAAAGAACTACTGGATGCCACTCTGGAAGCCGTACGCTTACGTCTGCGCCCTATCCTTATGACGTCCTTAGCCTTTATCTTTGGTGTTATGCCTCTGGCGCTAAGCGATGGTGCAGGTGCAGCAAGCCGTAATGCCATCGGTACCAGTGTTATAGGCGGGATGATTGGTGGTACTGTACTGGCAATCTTCTTCGTACCATTATTCTTCTATGTTGTACGGCGAATATTCCCGCCTAAGCAAGCTGAAGAATAACGAATAGCGGATACAAAAAACCCGGAGCTTAAACTCCGGGTTTTCTTTTTAAAACGGCAGCTTATCAAGTCGCTTTTTTAAAAACCAAGCGTTTTTGTCCGCCGTAACTCAATAGAAAGACTAGACCTTCAGCTAATGGCTTACCAATAAAGGGGGTAACACCAAAATACCGGAAAGCCTCCGTAAGGCCGTAATTAGCAGCCACTAAAACAATCGCCAAACAACTGTACTTAGTTGCGTCCCAGGCGACATGAGCCCCCTGTTTGAATACCCATTGGCGATTCAAAGAAAAGTTGAACACCCCGGATATAATTCGCGCCAGAACAATAGACTCCAACACCTGGCCGGAGAAAAAGTAAGCTGTCGCAAAAATAGAGTAATCAAGGCCGGCAGACAGAATGCCAATACTCGCAAACTTTAAAAACTTTTGGTAAATTTTTATCGAGTCGATTACTGGTCGGTAATGACTTGTTTCATTACCCTCTTCATAAACCGTGGTTATTTCCTGAGAGTTTATGCGATAGCCGCAGCGCTTAGCCGAAAGCAGCATTTCCAACTCAAACTCATAACCTGAACTGTTAAAGTGAACTAACTGTTTAAGGAAACCTAACGGAATTCCACGTAGTCCGGTTTGGGTATCTTTAATATCCTGACCCGTTACCAGCCGAAAAATAACCCGGGTAAATTTATTACCGAGTCTGGAGCGGAAAGGAATGTCTTTTTCATCGAAAGTGCGGCTACCCAGCCATAGTTTATCCGGGTATCCTTTTAGGCAGGTGCAAATAGCGAGAATGTCTTTCGCCAAATGCTGACCGTCTGCGTCAGCAGTTACGGCACCGGAACAGCGTTCATCACTTTGCTTAATAATCCAGTTAAATGCCGTGCGCAACGCCGCGCCTTTTCCCTTATTTTGCTCATGCCTTAGAACATGAACACGATGACGATCAGCCAGTTGCTGAAAAACATCGGAGAGGCGACTACCGTCATCAACAACAATAATACCCAGATAGTGATTCCATTCTGGATCTCCAGTGGTAATGCTATCAATAAGCTCCAGCAAGTGCTGGTCGGGATCCAGCGCCGGAATAACAATATAAGGTTTTTTCATTCCAGCACTGGACCTTTGTTTCTATGTTTTTTTGTCCTGATCTTCTTTAACTTCGTACTCTCCATCAATAACCGAGCCACGGTCTTCCTTATTATTTTCATAATGTTCTTGTTGTTTTTGATGCTGCCGTTGTTGCTCCTGATAATGCTGTTTCGCTTGCTTACGCATACGCCAAACCTGTTTAATAGCATGACGTTGACGCCACATAACCGGAATCATCAGCACAAATAAAACGGCGGCGATAACCATGCCAAAAGCCAATCCAAGGCCTATCAGAACCAATAACAAAAAAAGGCCCAGCAAACGGCTGAGCCAGTTACCGGAGGATGAACCTCCGGCGCGTGAACCCTGGTTGAAACGGACATAAACTTTATCTCGTTTATGAGTCATAACTGCTCCTAAAAAATGACTACAAAGCTAAGACAACATAAGGCACAGACCGTTCCTACAAGGTTATCTTAACGTCTATTTACGCATATCTTCTGTTGCTTTACGTACCGCTTCAAATTCATTGCCCGGTGCCCATTGCGGCCAATCCCGTGAGTTTGCTAACTCATTGCCAATTGAATAAAAAACGGACATGTCCTGCTGTACACCACGTAAATCCCAGTTTTCATCAAACTCATCAGCCGGTTTATGATAAGCGTCGCGATTAAATATAGCACGCTGCTCTTCAGTCCACTCGCGGCCCTTTTCAAAGTGGTCATTGCCACCTTCAGCGTAAAGCATCGGCACGCCTTTCTTCGCTAGGCTAAAATGATCCGAGCGGTAGAATGAACCCACTTCAGGAGTTGGCTCAGGTGCTACATAACGATCTTGGGCCTTTACGTAGCGTTTCAAGTAGTCTTCCATAGAAGAATTGCCATAACCAACCACAACCATGTCTTTCATTGGACCATAAACGTTCATAACGTCCATATTGATACCGCCAACAGCTTTGCCCAGCGGCAGCATTGGATGTGACGCGTACCAGCCAGAACCGAGCAGGCCACTCTCCTCTGCACCGACCGCAGCAAACACAATGGAACGCTCTGGTTGTGGCCCTTTAGCAAACTGCTCAGCCATAGCCATTAATGCGGCCGTGCCGGAGGCATTATCCTGCGCACCATTATAGATAGGATCATCTTCACGCACCGGATCGGTTCCCAGATGGTCGTGGTGAGCCATATAAATAACGTGTTCTTCTGGATATTTAGAGCCTTCAATGTAACCAATAACATTATTGGTATCTAAATATTCAAATTTGTTTTGCACCGTCAGTGACGCTTCAATATTCAGCGGCTGAGGCTTAAACTCACCACTTAACGCCAGCTCCCGCATTTGTTCTAAATTCTTGCCTACAGTAGCAAAAAGCGCATTTGCACTCTCTTCGGTTATCCAACCTTCAATGGCTGAGCGATCCATATTCTTGTTTTCACGCTTTAAGTCAAAACGCACTGGAGAACCGCCAGCAACAACCCCCCAGCCATATCCGGCAGGTCCAGTCTCGTGTATCACAAAAGCGGCTTCAGCGCCCTGTCTGGCGGCTTCCTCAAATTTATAAGTCCAACGACCATAGTAAGTCATTGCATTGCCATTAAATAGCTCAGGATCACCTGTTGCGTAGCCCGGGTCATTTACTAGCATAACAACGGTTTTACCTTCAACATCCAGTCCTTCGTAGTCGTTCCAGTCGTATTCAGGAGCAACAACACCGTATCCGACAAAAACAACGTCACTGTTTTCGACTTTAACTTCGTCAACCACTCGCGGTGTCCACGCCATCATTTCCGTACGGTACTTCATTGACTCTGGTGCTGACTCACCATCAAAGTTTAGAGAACTCACTTTATACGGCATCAATTTGACTAAGGGGACAGGTTGACGATAACTGTCATTTTCCTGGTCATACGGCTTTAAGCCCCACTCGCGGAAATTATTTTCAATAAAGCTAACCGTTTTTTCACCACCAGCTGATGCAGGTGCGCGCCCTTCAAACTCGTCAGAAGATAACGTTTTAAGATAATCCCGGTAATTGGGGTTAAAAGCTGAATCCTTTATATCGGCAACGGCTTTATCTGTTTCTTTGTTTGATTCGTTTGCCGGCCCGCAAGCAGCTAAGACACTTAAGCTCAGTGCTCCCAATATGACGTACTTCATGGTTTCTCCTTTTATATTACTTTTCATTATTACTCTTTACCGTATTTTTGCTCACAGCTCTCGCCCTCAGCTTTTCTTAATTGATCGCCCATGCGAATATCGTGCTCCGCAAAAAATCCGCCATTGACCTCAAGTACGCTCCAGTAATTTTTCCCCGGAGAATAGCTTCTGCATTGCGTTGGATCATCGCTGCCGCAAGGTCGCATCGTGAACGTTTTCACAATACGGCCTTGTCGATCAAGGTAAGCAATATCTAATGGAATTAATGTCTGGTACATCCAGAAACCACTGTAGCCGGGCCGCTCATTTCCATAACGGAACCACATTCCATTGTACTCACCCAGTGACTCACGCTGCATTAAACCCCGCGCTTGTTGCTGCTGATTATCCGCTAGCTCGACTGTCAAAGGTTGTTCAAGTTCGCCCAGACAGACTTCGGTTTTATCAAATTCTTGTGGTTCAGGAACATTCCATTGCTGCGCCAGACTGCAAAAAGGTAAGGCGCTGATTAATATAAAAAGCACTCGATAGTTCATTTGCTTGACCCTGTCATAATCAGTAACTCTGATTTTGTCCTATCCAGTGGGAGATCGCAATTCAAACCTCAACTTGAGCACGACAGTTCAGAGACCTGCTCCTCAGCCGTTGGCGGCTTCGCCCAGGGGCTTTCGCGTAAACGTTCAGAAAAGGGGTTCATTAAAGCCTGCACATAGTCATGTAATAACGAGTCGTCACCGGCTTCTGCAGCATCGATAACCCGCTGCGCGTGGTGTGTTCTGACAATAACCCAGGGGTTAACTTGCTTCATCACGTCAATATCGCTCTTTCCGTTTACCACGTTATTGTATTCCTGCCACCAGCTGTCACCGCTTCGTGCCAACAACCCTTTCGGCTCTTTCGCTTCAAGCGAGTCAATTAAGTCACGGAACGCCAATTGATAATCGGCCTGGTTCACTTCCAGCAGACTTAACCAGCCGCCAACTAACTGCATTCTCTCTTTGGCCGGTACTGACGACATCCCCAGACGCTTTGTCATTCGGTTTAAGTAAGCTTTTCGAAGTTCGGGTTCGTAAGTGTCCAGTGCCGCCCGCAGTTTATCCGCCTCAATTAAAGGGCTAACTGCCTGAGCCAGTCGCTGTAAATTCCAGAGTCCGACTCCCGGTTGTTGCAAAAGACCGTAACGCCCGCCTGCATCAGTATGGTTAAAAATCTTTTCGGGCTGGTAATCATCCAGAAAGGCGTAGGGGCCAAAGTCGAAGGTTTCACCCACTAGACTCATATTGTCAGTATTCATTACACCATGAATAAAACCATAAGCCTGCCACGCAGCAATCATCTCAGCGGTACTTTTAACCACCTGCGAAAATTGTTCCTCGATATCCGCATCCGCTAAGTGTGGCCAGGTCACTTCTATGGTGTCCTTCCAGAGGTTGTGCATGGTGTCTTCCAGCCCACGGTGAAGGCAGTGTTCAAAATGACCAAAGCGGACATGCGTAGTCGCTGTGCGAGCCAGCATCGCACCAGGTTCAACCCGCTCCCGTTGTATCTTCCCTTGTGTCGAAATTAATGCCAAAGCGCGCGTTGTCGGAATATTTAGCGCGTGCAGCGCTTCGCTTGCCAGCAACTCCCGTATAGAAGAGCGCAACACCGCCCTGCCATCGGCACCCCGGCTGTATGGAGTCGGTCCGGCGCCTTTTATATGGATATCCGTTATTTTATCTCCCACTACGGCCTGACCCAGCAGCAGGCCGCGACCATCGCCTAAATAAGGGTTAAAATGTCCGAACTGATGCCCTGCGTACTTTTGCGCAACCGGGTCACTTCCCGGGCAGTGCTCGAGCCCTCCCAGCCACTGAGACAATTCAGCCGGCGGCGTTTCTCCATTGGTTAATTCAGCCCATAAAGGGCTATTTAACCAACGTAAACTGACCTCGCCGTCGGGCTTTATTGACTGGCGAGTTGTAATTTCCGGGAACTTACGGGCAAAGCGGTTATCAAAAACTATTGGCATACATCCTCCTGCTAAATAGATTGTTACACAGTCAGCGAGGCTTGCATAACTCATAATAAATCAGCTAAGGTCGCAACGTTTGGCCATTGGCAGCAAAGGAAGCCACATGCAACTTCATTCTTTACGGCGTATCACCGCAATTGGCGGTGGCCACGGTCTCGGTCGGGTACTGTCGACGCTGTCGTTTATGAAACATAAGTTAGTCGGTATTGTAGCAACCACAGATAACGGCGGCGCAACCGGTTTGTTACGTGAGTCACAACATTGCATTGCCTGGGGTGATATCCGCAACTGCCTGTCCCAACTTGTTGAACAACCGCTAGCGGCCGAAGTACTGAATTATCGTTTTGATTGCACATCGTCACTGCATGGTCATAACTTCGGCAACTTGCTGCTTTATACGCTGGACCAGCTCAGTGCCCGCCCGTTAGATGGTATACAGCTCTTAAGTCGTTTGCTGAACGTCGATAATCGCATACTTCCTATGTCGGAATGCCCGACCGATCTCATTGCGACAACCAACGATGGCATTCAGTGTCATGGTGAAATACGCATTGATAAACTGCCGGTTATGCCACGCAAGCTCTCCTTATCCGGCAGCGTTACTGCAACCCCCGAAGCAATACGCCATATTCGAAGCAGTCAGTTAATCCTGCTGGGGCCGGGAAGTTTCATGACCTCGGTTATGCCACCGTTACTCGTTAGTGGTATTCGCGATGCCTTACGGACAACTCAGGCCAAAGTGGTGTTTATTGATAATCTGGTGGATGAAAACGGCCCTGCCGGCAAACTCAGCCTGGCTGAAAAAGTCGGCTTTATCGAGAAGCAATTGGGTAAGCAGGTTATCGACTTAGTTTTAAGCAACAAGCAAGAAAAAGACCTAAAATTACCGGTTATTGGCGGTTTGCAGAGTGATGAAGATGTCTACTACCGCCATAATACAAGCAATTTACTGGCTAAACTGGAAGAAGCCGCGAAACAACTCCTGGTGGAGAGTGCTTAGCCGCCGTCAGCTGAAATACGCGAAGCCACGGCGCTGTGCTGATCCCGATATTTAGCGTCTTCACGCTTGTTGTAAGGCCTAGCACAAGGGCCACTGAGCTTCTCAAAACTAATAGCACCTATCTTCATACCCGCTCGTAATGCCAAAGGTAACTTACCGCTATTAAAGAACTCCAGAACAATTTGTCCTGACCAGCCCGGGTCAATCCGGTGAGCCGTTACATGTACCATCAATCCTAAACGCGCTAATGACGAGCGACCGTCTAACCAACCCACCATATCGGCCGGCAAGGTAATAGACTCATGTGTTACTGCTAAAGCAAATTCGCCAGGGTGAATAAAAAAGGCCTGGTCATCTTTAAGCACAATTTCATCACTCATAACTTCTTGAATTGCCGCTTCAATAGCTTCGCGCGAGCCGCTAATATCTATAAAAGGTGCCGCATGATCCTGCAGCACACGAAAATCGTTGCCTAAATGAATATCTAGTGTAACGCCTGAGATATTATTGGCTTGGGGTGCAGGTTCGACACCTATAATTCCATCTTTCAAATGCTGTTCTATTTCAGTGTCGTTTAGGCGCATGGTTCATCGTTCTCCGTGTTGTCATTTAAGACCTTAAGCCCAGTACTATAACGAATTTTCTTGCTGATAATAGAGGTTTGCTGCAACTTGTTGCGCTGAATTTAAAATTAGCTGACTTAACGGGTGTTCCGGCTGTGCTAACAATAGTGGTGTATCGCCATCCAGACTCTCGCGCAGCTCACTGTTCAAAGGCCACTGCCCCAATAACGGTAAGTTGTGTTCAGTTGCCATAACCGCCCCCCCGTTTTTGCCAAAAACCGCATCTTCATGCCCACACGACGGACATTGGTAAAAACTCATGTTTTCCAGTATGCCTATGAGCGGAATATTCAGCTTTTCAAACATAGCCACGCCTTTCTCCGCGTCTTTAAGTGCAACGGTTTGAGGTGTGGTTACTACCACCGCGCCAGTTACCGGTAATTTTTGTGCCATGGTCAGCTGAATATCGCCAGTACCCGGCGGCATATCCACAATAAGATAATCAAGCGCTGGCCAGGCTGTGTCTTTGTATAGCTGCTGCAGAGCACCACTTGCCATAGGGCCGCGCCAAATAGTCGCATCGTTGTCCTCAACCAGGTACCCCAGCGAATGTACATGCAATCCGTGACGCTCTAAAGGCATCATTTTATTGTTCTTGGTCAGCTCCATCTCTGAGCCACCACCGCCAAGCATGGTCGGAATTGATGGCCCGTAAATATCGGCATCCAGCAAACCGACCTTAGCGCCTAGCTGCGATAAAGCTAGTGCCAGATTCACACTCACAGAGGATTTCCCCACTCCGCCTTTGCCTGAGGAGACAACAATGACATTACCCGTGGTAAGCGGTAATTCCGGCTGTGAGTTCTTCAATTTTTTGATCTGACAATTAAGCTGCCAGTCAAACTCGCCCAGTTCAGAATCCTCTTGTATGGCTTTCAGCAAGGACTCGCCAGCAACAAAAGGCAAATTCAATACCCGTTGCTTACCGGAGCCAGTTACCCAGTTATCGGGTATGCCATTAGGCAATAAGGGGTGAGTAAAATCTTTCATCATCAACCTCGGGGATCTGTGTATCAGCCAAGAGCTATGCTAACATGAGCGGCATAAAACTTTAGGGTTTACATTCGATTAATCAACAAAACGGAAGCAGATTTTCGCATGAGCCAATCCGCACGTAAAATACTGGTTACTAACGCACTGCCTTACGCAAACGGCCCTATCCATATCGGTCACATGTTGGGCTATATTCAGGCCGATATCTGGGTACGCTTTCAGAAGCTGCGCGGTAACGAATGCCACTTCGTCTGTGCTGACGATGCGCATGGCACACCGATTATGCTGAAAGCCCAGCAGCTTGGTATAACGCCTGAACAGATGATTGGCGACATGCAACGCTCGCATGAATCCGATTTTAGTGACTTTTTAGTCGGTTTTGACCACTACTACAGCACGCACAGTGACGAAAACCGTGAGTTGGCTGAGACTATCTACACGCGTCTTGATAAAGCCGGACATATTAAAACCAAAGTCATTGAACAGCTGTATGACCCGCAAAAAGAGATGTTCCTGCCCGATCGCTTCGTTAAAGGCGAGTGTCCGGATTGCGGCGCAGAAGACCAGTACGGCGACAACTGCGATGTTTGTGGTGCAACATACGCACCAACCGACCTGAAAAACCCCAAGTCGGTGGTTTCTGGCGCAGAACCCGAACTGCGTGAGTCTGAACATTACTTTTTCGACCTGCCGGCATTTGGTGACATGCTAAAAAGCTGGACGCGCTCTGGCTCATTGCAAAATGAAATGGCGAACAAGCTCAACGAATGGTTTGAACAAGGCTTGCAACGGTGGGACATTTCCCGCGACGCGCCCTACTTTGGCTTTAAAATTCCCGGCACCGAAAATAAATACTTCTACGTATGGCTGGATGCGCCTATAGGCTACATGAGCAGTTTTAAAAACTATTGCTCAACCACAGGCAAAGCAGACTGGGACACTTATTGGCAAGCTGACAGCGAAGCCGAGCTTTATCACTTTATTGGCAAGGACATTATCTACTTCCACAGCTTATTCTGGCCTGCCATGTTAAAAGGTGCCGATTTCCGTCAACCAACCAATGTCTGGGCACATGGTTTTATTACGGTTAACGGGACTAAAATGTCCAAATCGAAAGGGACATTCATTAAGGCTCGTACCTACCTTGAGCATCTTGACCCGGAATATCTGCGTTATTACTTTGCAGCCAAACTGACAAGCCGTATTGACGATTTAGACCTGAATCTGACCGACTTCGCACAACGGGTCAATTCAGACCTTGTTGGCAAGGTGATTAATATTGCCAGCCGCTGCGCCGGTTTTATTCAGAAAAAGTTCGATGGAAAACTTTCAGCTAACGTAGCTGACTCAGCACTGTTAGAAGACTTTCAGATGGCCGGTGACAACATCGCTGAGCTTTATGAAAAACGAGAGTTCTCACGTGCCATGCGCGACATTATGGCGTTGGCTGATCGTGCGAACCAGTACATTGCTGATAAAGAACCCTGGCAGTTAATTAAGCAGGAAGGCAGCGAGCAGGAAGTTCATGAAATTTGCTCGTTGGGTATCAATCTATTCCGAGTGTTAATGGTTTATTTAGCGCCAGTTGTACCAAAACTGACCGAAGAAGTGCAGAGCTTCTTAAACGACAACTTCACCTGGGACAGCCACAAAACGGCTTTAACAGACCACCCGATAGATAAATTCAAAGCGCTCATGCAGCGCGTTGAAATGGATGACGTAAACGCCATGATTGACGCATCAAAAGAAGAGCAAGCTTCACAAGCTCCGGCTGTGGAAACCAATGACGAATTGAAGAAAGAACCCATTGCCGATGAAATCAGTTTTGACGATTTTGCTAAAGTTGATTTACGCGTTGCCCGCATAGCAAATGCTGAGCACGTCGAAGGTGCTGATAAGTTATTGAAACTGACATTGGATCTTGGCGGTGAAACTCGTCAAGTATTTGCCGGCATTAAATCAGCTTATGATCCGGAAGCATTGAAAGGTCAATTAACCGTTATGGTTGCGAACTTGGCACCTCGAAAAATGCGCTTTGGTTTATCTGAAGGTATGGTGCTTGCAGCAGGCCCGGGTAAAGATGAAATCTACATTCTGAACCCGCACGATGGCGCCAAACCCGGTATGAGAATAATGTAATCAATCGGGCAACTAGTCCATTGATATAATACGACACCCCAGAATAAAGTCGCCGCTGTTGTCTTCCAGTCTCTGACTGCGAACAACTTCAGCGGTAACTTTCAACGGGGCTATGGAACCAGACGAGCCAATTTCCGCAAATAAGCTATCGCCAATTTCTGCGTTTTCAGGTAATTGCAAAGATAAACCAACCGCACTTAAATCCAGACAAATCCCCTGTAACTGCTGCTCTCCCTTTTCATTTTTAAGAGTAACCTTTACATCCGCATTGACTGCCATTCGCATGAAATTTCGATTTTCCGGGGATTCCAGCATGTTGTCCTCTTATTTGTATATTAAGTGTAAATCTTACTTAAGTTTTAGCACGCCTTAGCCGATAAAAAAACATTATCGGATAACATGGAACCGTCATCATGGTAGAAGCGAAGTTTTCAATTGGTCAACTTATCACACACAGCCTTTACGGTTACCGTGGCGTGATTATTGATGCTGACCCGTGCTTCACGCTATCTGACAGCTGGTACAATAAAATGGCAACCTCTAAACCGGCCAAAGATCAGCCGTGGTACCATATTTTAGTTAACAACTCGTCAATTCAAACTTATGTTAGTGAAAGCAGCTTAGAAGCCGACTTTTCAGAGCAGGCAATTCAACACCCAATGGTTGACCTTTTGTTTTCGGGAAAATCCGCCAGTCAATATAAGCTGTCCGAAAACCTCAACTGAATTTGCCGATGCCCAATGCTATAGTTACCATAGACTAAAATAGCGTAATAAGGGTAAGACAATGGCAGAAGAAACAATTTTCACAAAAATTATTAACCGTGATATCCCTGCGGACATTATCTACGAAGATGACAAAGCGCTTGCGTTTAAAGATATAAATCCACAAGCCCCGTTCCACTGTTTGATCATTCCCAAACAACCTATTGCGACAGCAAACGACATTAATGAAGACAACGCCGGTTTGGTTGGCCACTTGTATGTGGTTGCAGCTAAATTAGCAGCGGAACACAATTTTTCACAAGACGGTTACCGGTTAGTCATGAACTGTAATGAGTATGGTGGCCAGACGGTGTATCACATTCATCTACACATGCTGGCTGGAAAACAAATGGGCTGGCCACCTTATACTGATAAGAAAAAAGAAGCGTAAAGCAATTAAGGGCGATACCGAGTATCAAGAATTTTATCAACGACCCAGGCATCGTCCCTTTTAATCAGTACCACATCACGGCTGTCCTTCGCTCTCTCACCGTTGTGATAGCCGTCAAAAATGACCGTTACTCGTAAATCTTCCGAATTATTTAAGTAATCGGTAAAAGAGTTGGTTTCCACTTCAATTTCAACGGTTTCAAAATAGCGGCCAAGAACGTACCTCTGAACCGCACTAACCGCACCATAATGATCAATTAAGTCAGCCATACGCTCTGAAGACAGCTGTTTCGCCTGCTCTAAGTCTCCGTCTTTATAAATTGAGTCATAAAAACCCTGGATAACTTCTTCCGGCTGGGCTTGTGCATAATTTATCGGTTCGTCGTCTCCACACGCAGATAACGTCACTATAGTGAAAGCCACTACCAATAAGTTTATAATTTTCATCACCTGCTATTCTCCTTTTGCCACACCTTCGCGACGTGGGTCAGCACCGCCAATAAGAGTGCCGTCTGAATCAATGCTAACTCCGTGTAAGCCACTGTTTAAATCAATAACTTTAACGTCATGTCCGCGCTTCTCTAAATCTGCTTTGAGTTCACTTATGTCCCGACCTTTTTCCAGCGAGGTATAATCATTACGGTTAGTTACGTGACCAAGATTGATAGCTTGCTGGACGTTTAGGTTCCAGTCCAGCATGCCAACTAATGTCTGGCTGACATAATTAATAATTCGGCTGCCGCCGGGGGAACCTAACGCGTGCAAAACTTGTTCTCCCTTCTCGTCCAGTACAATAATGGGATCCATTGAACTACGGGGGCGTTTACCCGCCTCAACTCTGTTCGCATACTTTTCTTTGCCATCGCCCGGCGCCAGAGAAAAGTCCGTTAATTGGTTGTTTAACAAGAAACCGCCGGCCATGACTGTTGAGCCGAAACCCATTTCAATACTGGTGGTCATAGACAATACATTACCTTCGGCGTCGACTATTGAAACATGGCTGGTATTTGGCAGTTCATAAGCAATATCCTGCTCATACTCGGGCTGTAACTGAACTCCCGGTTTTGCCTTGCCCATGTCATTTTCGGTAATTTTATCTGCCCGGCTCGACAAGTAAGTTTTGTCCAGCATGGCTTCAACTGGCATCTCTACAAAATCAGGATCCGCAATCCATTGGTTCCTGTCGGCATAAGCCATGCGTGACGCCTGAGTAAACAAATGAACGAATTGTTCTGAATTAGGTTCAAGCTCACCTAACTCAAAGTTTTCCAGCACGCCTAGTGTTTGCAGTGTTGTAATCCCCCCAGAACTTGGAGGTCCCATGCCACAGACCTGATATTGTCTATATGCGCTGCATACTGGTTCGCGCAGTTTGGCTTTGTATTGGCTTAAATCTTTAAGACTTAATGCGCCTGGCTCGATAGGGCTGTTTTGTACCGCATCCACAATCTTTGCTGCCAGTTCCCCCTGATAAAATGCATCAGCCCCCTGCTCAGCAATAAGACTTAAGCTCTTTGCATAGTCAGGGTTCTTGAGAATGGACCCCGCTTTCAATGGCTCTCCGTTAGGGAAAAAGTAGTCGCTGGCTTCAGGCATTTTTTTCACACCAGGGTTAATCTCCATCTCAACCAGCTTGGCCAGTCGCGGAGATACTTCAAAACCCTCTTTTGAAAGCTCAATAGTTTGACTAAAAAGTGACGACCAATCCGCTTTGCCCCAACGTTTATGAGCTAATTCCAGGCCGCGAATGACTCCCGGTGTCCCGACTGAACGGCCACCGACGACGGCGTCAATCCACTTAGGCGCATTACCTTCTTCATCCAGAAACAAAGACTCAGTAGCGTCCATAGGAGCAGTCTCACGCGCATCTATGCTGTACAGCTTGTTCTCTTCGTTATCCCAATACAGAATAAACGCACCGCCCCCCGGCCCCGATGACTGAGGTTCAACCAGCCCGAGCATAGCCTGTACAGCAATAGCGGCATCAACTGCAGAACCACCACGCTTTAAAACCTGATAGCCAGCGTCAACCGCGTGCGGGTTCGCTGCAGCCACCATAAAGTTATCGGCAGTTACCGCACTCTTCTCAACAAAGCCAGTTGCGGCTTCCGGTTCACGCGTTTCTTGTTCGGATGCAGGCGTACAGGCAGTTAATACGCTTGCAGCAATTATTGTCGGTAGCCAGAACTTCATAAGGCCTCATTCATATTGGGAGGAATTTCCCCTATCATACGAATCAGAAACCAATGACGCAACGAAAAGGAAAACGAATGGAGAGGTTTAATCAATACTGGGCAGGGCTTGCCCTTGTTCTGATTTTATCCATTTTTTTACAACTGATGCCTCAGTGGCACTCGTTACTGACTTTTAACTCAGAAACAGTTATGGCTGAAGGCTGGCCATTGATTAGCGCCCACTTTATTCATTTAGACTGGTGGCATGCGTTGTTTAACTTCATTGGGCTGGCGCTCATTGTTCTCATTTGGCGTGAATACTGGAGCACTCGGTGGCTAATAAACGCTCTGCTGATAAGCGGTGTTGCAACCTCTCTAATGCTCTGGATTATGCCGGTTAATTTAAGCTTTGTCGGTTTATCTGGTGTGTTACACGGACTGCTTGCTTATTGCTTAATTAAGGACATTCGTGCGGGTAAAAAATGGATGTTGCTTATTCTAATTGCACTTGTGGCAAAGGTCGTTGCCGAGTTACTTGGCTGGCAGCCGGATCACTTTGTTGGCGAGCATGTCAGCTACATTCACGCGGCAGGTTTAGTGAGCTCATTATTGCTTTATAAATTAGAACGGCGCCGCATTAGTGACGCCGTTCCCTTCGATAAGTAAAGTTCGCTTTACTTCAGGTTTTCTTCAAACAACTTAAAAATCCGACGGTATTCGTTCAGCCAACTTTCAGGCTGACGGAAACCGTGCGGTTCCACCGGATAAATTGCCGTTTCCCAGTCTTCTTTCTTCAGCTCAATTAAACGCTGCACAAGGCGAACACTGTCCTGAAAGAACACATTGTCATCAACCATCGGAGAGTTGATAAGCAGCGCATCTTCTAACCCCTCAGCAAAGTAGATAGGGGAACTGCGACGATACGCAATAGCATCGTCCTGCGGCAAATTCAGAATGTTTGAGGTATAACTGGTGTTATAATGTGCCCAGTCAGTCACCGGACGCAAAGCAGAACCAGCCTCAAATAAACCTGGCTCTTTAAACAAGGCCATAAAAGTCAAAAAGCCACCATAAGAACCGCCATAGGTTCCTAACTTGTCGCCATCAACGTTCAAGTCACTTTCTAAGTAAGTAGCAACGTCGATCAGGTCTTCAACTTCCGGCGTTCCCATTTGACGATAAATAGCGGTACGCCAGTCGCGTCCGTAACCTTTTGAACCGCGGTAGTCGAGGTCTGCAACCACATAGCCATTTTTATTCAGTAAGCTGTGGAACATAAACTCGCGGAAATAGCCTGACCAGCCCATGTGCGCGTTTTGCAAATAGCCGGCACCGTGAATGAACACAACCGCAGGATATTCTTCGGTTCTGTTTTCATCAAAACCTTCAGGCTTATAGATGCGGGTATAAATAGGCTCATCAACATGAGAAGACTCAACCCCGACCAGTTCCGGCGCCGTCCAGTCAATACTCAGGAACTTCTCCGAAACCGTATGTGTCAGGCGCTTCGCTGTTTGAGATGAGCCTACAGCTTTATGATAAAGCTCAGGTGGCATTAACGGTGTTGAATGAGTCAGCAACAGCTCGTCACTTTCAGGGCTGAGCTCAAATGCGGTCATACCATCAAGGTCAGTCAAAGCTTCCGGTTCGCCGCTACCATGGGTTTTCACCCGGTACACTTCGTAAATACCAGGATGTTCAATGTTCGCCTGAAAATACAGATAGTCTCCGCTACGATTTAAGTCGGCAGACTCGACAACATAATGACCTTTAGTTAACTGGCGCGTACTGCCATCAATGCTCGTCGCATACAACTGTGAATAACCATCAGCCTCGGACATGAACCACAACTCACTGCTGTTTAACCAACCAAACTCGTTGTGAGTGTAATTGATCCATGCATCGTCGTGTAAGCGGTCTTGAGAAATCAGTTTTTTACCGGCAGTATCAACAGTAGCAAGCCAGCGATCTTTGTTATCCCAGGCTTCCAGCATCACCGCAACTTCAGTTCCTTCAGCGTTCCACTGAATAGCACCGTTATCCCAACCCCAGTCGGACATCAGAGTTATTGGGCGCGGCTTCTCTTCAGAGGTGTAGCTTTCGCCTTCTGCCTCAAGATTTTCGCGCTTCACTTCTGCCAAAACATCTTCATTCCAGCCTGGTAACGTGTTGTAGGTTAGCGTCGACTGGCTGCCGTCGCTTAAATTGAGTAAAACCAATTGGTGTTCAACAGGCTTGGCATCAGCAACACGGCGACGCACGTTCTCACTTTTTACGTGGCCGTCTTCACTGATGTAGTTTGGCATAATATCGGCTTCATCACGCCAGCTTTGCGGCTCAGTAATAGCCACCAGCAAAAAGTCGCCTTTTGGTGACAAACTGGCCGACACCAACTCTTTATTTTCAGGTAAGTAGAAAGGCTTAGGCGCTAAGGTTGAGTTTTGCGCATGTAAATTGGAACGCTGAGCAAAACGTTCTTCCGATGCCTTACGCTCTTTTTGCACAAACTGAATTAACTCTTGTTCTTCACGAGCAAGGTAATCCTTCGGTTCTTCGTTTGCCTTAGGTTTTTCTTTAAAAGCTAATGAAGCAACCTGGCGGCTTAACCCCGAGTTCACATCAATAACAAAAAAGTTATTATCTTGTTGGTAGCTCAACTGCCCATTGGTCATAGGCTGCAGATTATGCTGGCGAGCATCGTCACGGGTTAATTGACGGAGACTGCCGTCATTAAAACGAACAAAAATATTGCCTTCAAAGGTATAAGCTAAAAAGCTGTCATCCGCTGCATGCACTTTTTCATCGGCAACGTACTGATGCAGGTTTTCTATAGCCACTTTCTGTGGTTCACCGGCACCATTTTCCAGCATCATTAAGTCACGAATGTCGCTGCCTTCGCGCTTTTGATAAAAAAGAATGTCCTCACCATCCATACTCCAGAAAGCCTGCTCCGGGAAACGTCCCATCCAGTCCGGATCAGCCATAATTTGTTCCATGGTGAGAGCGGCGGTTCCCTGCGCACTGGCAAGAGAGTTAGCTTGTAAGGTCGGTGTGTTTTTCTGCGTGTCAGCAGTATTCGTATTCTGAGGAGAGGTTGATGCGCAAGAGGCGACAAACAATGCCGCCCCAATGGCCATCACCAGACGTGACTTCACCATATTATTATTTTCCTTTTTGGGATCCCTGGATTACTGTGCATCCGCTTGATTTTCAGGCCGAGCCTGTTGCACTGCGTCAAGCGCCTGCAAACGTTCATGCACCGCCATTAAAGTTGGATATGCCGTTAAATCCAAATTAAAGCGTTGTGCATTGTATACCTGAGGTATCAAACAGATATCAGCCAATGTTACCGAATTACCATAGCAATAATCACCTGCATACTCGGTAAGCCGCTGTTCAAATGCGGTAAAACTTCGTTCTACCCAGTTAGCTATCCAGGCTGAGCGTTGTTCGTCACTGCAATTCAGCTCACCGGTTAAGTACTGTAGCACTCGTAAATTTGTAACAGGTTGCAGTTCGCAGGCTAAATCATAAGCCAAGGCTCTGACTCTGGCTTTGTCAGCTGGAGCGGAGGGCAATAAAGGTTTCTTTGGATAACACTCTTCCAGATACTCAATAATGGCTAAGGACTGATTTAATCTAACGTCGCCATCTAAAAAAGTAGGAACCAAACGCGCAGGATTAAGCTTTCGATAAGCCTCACTGTGCTGTTGTCCGCCGTCTTTTACTAAATGCACCGGTTCGTACTCGTACGCCAGCCCTTTGAGGTTTAACGCAATACGAACCCGGTAACTGGCGCTTGAGCGCCAGTAGCCGTAAAGTTTCATCACTTTTCAGGACCTTCGTATTGAACAACTTTTTGGTTAATGGTGCCGAATATTGACTGGCCACCATCATCTTTCATTTCCATTTTGATGGTGTCACCAAATTGCATAAACTGCGTCGCCGGCTTGCCATCACGAATGGTTTCAATCATACGCACTTCGGCAATACAGCTGTAGCCAACACCACCTTCTTCAATAGAGGTTCCGTGGTCAGTTCCCTGTTTATTGGAAACTGTACCCGAGCCAATAATAGCACCAGCCCCTAAATGACGAGTCTTCGCTGCATGAGCAACCAACTGGCCAAAGTCAAAGGTCATATCTTCACCGGCATTAGGTTTACCAAAAGCTTTACCGTTGTACTCTGACAATAGTGGTAAATGCACCTTGTTGGCTTTCCACGCGTCGCCCAGTTCATCTGGTGTTACCGCGACCGGCGAAAAAGCTGACGATGGTTTACTCTGGAAAAAGCCAAAACCTTTTCCCAGCTCTCCCGGAATAAGCCCGCGCAACGAAACGTCATTAACCAGCATCAATAATTTAATGTGCTGCCCGGCGGTTTTCGCGTCAACACCCATTGGCACATCGTCAGTAATAATGGCAATTTCGCCTTCAAAGTCGATGCCCCATTCAGTGCTGCCCATTTCAATATCGTCGTAAGGCGCTAAGAAATCATCAGAACCGCCCTGGTACATTAAAGGATCTTCCCAGAAGCTCGGTGGCATCTCGGCACCACGTGCACGCCGAACTAATTCAACGTGGTTTACATAGGCACTGCCATCAGCCCACTGATACGCACGAGGTAGAGGCGACTCACATAAAGCTTCATCGAACTGGATACTGCCATCCACGTCGCTGTCGTTAAGCTGCTGATAGATTTTTTCGAGCTTAGGTGCAATGCCGTCCCAGTTGTCGAGCAACTCTTGCATGCAAGACGCAATAGCAGGAACCGCTACTGCTGCATTTAAATTCCTGCTGACGACCATTAACTGACCGTCACGAGTACCATTTCTGTATGTGGCGAGTTTCATAAGTTGTTATTTCTCCTGCCAACTGTAGACGTAGTCCGGGTTTTCAACCGCTAAAGCCTCATCACTTGCTTGCAAGGCATCGCGGGTATCAAGCATAACCGCAACTTCGTCTGTGAATTTCTTTTTATGCTCACGCCCGGCTTTAAACGCTTTCGGGTGTGGGCCATGAGTAAATCCTGCCGGATGGAAGGTTACCATACCGCGGTCGATATTATCACGACTGAAAAAGTCACCTTCGTGATAGAACAGCACTTCGTCGTAATCATCATTATTGTGGTAGAAAGGCACCTTCAATGCGCCCGGATCTGACTCGATAGGACGCGGAACAAAAGTGCAGACCACAAAACGATCAGCAACAAAAGTTGTATGCGCTGAAGGCGGCAAATGATAACGATGGCTCATTAACGGCCGGATATCACGCCAATTCAGACGAACCGGAGCTAACTCACCGTGCCAGCCTATCGCATCCAGCGGGTTATAAGGGTAAGTGATAACCGACACCTGCTGATGACGTTTTACATACACCTGCCACTGTTCTTCGCTGTATTGCGCCTGAAACGCCTCATCGATATCCGGTGTATCCAGCACTGCCGGATCGAAAATAGCATGATTACCCACCAGACCTTTTTCCGGCAAGCTATAAGAGCCATTTGTTGCTTCAATCATCAACAACTGCATGGTTTCATCAGGCTCAAGACGCCAGTTAGTAGAGCGGGGAATTAAAAAGTAGTCCCCTTTCACCAGGTGAATATGCCCGTAATCACAATGCAGATGACCACTGCCTTCATGAACAAAGAGCAAGTCATCGCCGTCGGCATTACGCACTAAATAATCCATTTTGCTATGGCAATGCCACAAGCGAAAACGGCAGTTATTATTGTGCAATAAGTCAGGCGTTAACCAGGGGTTTTCCGGAGCTATGGCTTCTAGCTTGTTAAAATCGAAAGCCCGTGGGCGCAGAGGCCCACGCCACTCCGACCAACCGGTCGGAGCATGCTGATGGTGAAAATGCGTGGCCGGACCGAAAAAGCCACTACGACCAGCTTCACGTTCATAAATGGCTTGCTCCGGAAAATCAGCGTGGGCCTGTCGAGATGACTTGCCCACCTGTTTCGGAAAGCTGATCCATTTACGCATCGCTTAACACTCCCCGGCGGATCTGATCTTCTTCAATGCTTTCGAATAGCGCTTTGAAGTTACCTTCGCCGAAACCTTCGTTGCCTTTACGCTGAATGATTTCAAAGAACACCGGACCAATTACGGTTTGAGTAAAGATTTGCAGTAAAATGCCATCTTTCATTGGCGCACCGTCGATTAGAATACGCTGTTCACGTAGTGCGTCTAAATCTTCCTGATGCCCTTCAACGCGGTCATTCACTTTCTCGTAGTAAGTTTCCGGCGTATCCATGAAGTCCATACCAATAGAACGCAGGTCTTTTACGGTTTTGTAGATATTGTCACTGGTTAAAGCAATGTGCTGAATACCCTCGCCTTTGTACTCTTTTAAGTACTCTTCAATTTGCGATTTGTCATCGTGAGATTCGTTAATTGGAATACGGATCTTACCGCAAGGCGCTGTCATAGCGCGGCTTAACAAGCCTGTCAGTTTGCCTTCAATGTCGAAGTAACGAATTTCACGGAAGTTACCAATGCGCTCATAGAAGCCAGCCCAAGTATCCATGTTGCCACGGAATACGTTGTGCGTCAGATGGTCTATTTCAAACAGACCAGCGGCGTGCTCGCTCATTTTCGCTTCCCAGTTTTCATAGAAGTCGAAATGCTGCTTATAAATTTCATGGTTTTCGTAGTTGTCGACAAAATACAACGCACTTTCGCCAATACCAAAAACTGCCGGAACACCTTCAACAACGCCTTTATCAGCAGGAAAAGCTTTGGCACCGTTATCAAGTGAGTGCTTCAATGCATGAGCCGAATCTTCGACACGCCAAGCCATACCACAAACACTTGGACCATGGTCTTTCGCAAACTCTTCAGCCTGCCCGCCCGGTTCAGCGTTAATAATGAAATTAATGTCGTTCTGCTTGTACAACCAGGCCTGCTTGCTCTTGTGCTTAGCCACTTCAGTGAAACCCAGTTTATCGAACAAGTCTTTTAACGCATCAATGCCTTTCTGATCCGGAGCGGTATACTCAACGAACTCAAAACCGTCTGTATTTAACGGATTAATCATTTTATCTGTCATGGTTACTTCCTCTTATTATTCGGTTGTTAACACCATGACTGTAGCGGTAGTTGTGGGGAAAAGGCGAATAAGAGGAGAAGATAGCAAATTGCTGAAGTTAAGGTTAAAACGTAAAGTTTAATGTACAGGCTGAACACTTGCTCTGGATCAAGGTACAGCCTGTTTAACTTGTAAAGCTTTTGTTACAAGACTACTTTTTTGTCTGTTCTGCTTTACGGGCACGACCACTGCGTTGCTTACCAATGCCATAATCGCGTAATTTATTGGCCACTGCGGTATGGGAAAGCCCTAAACGTTTTGCCAGTTGCCTTGTACTGGGGAAGCTCGGATACAAACGGCGTAGTACGTGGCTTTCAAAACGACGAACCGCATCGTCCAGGCTCATATCGTCGATATCCAGTGCTAGCTGGTCATCTTCCTGATTCAACTCAGGCAAACGGATATCCGCGGGCTCCAGCGTATAACCTTCTATCATTGAAACCGAACGAAACATGGTGTTTTCCAGCTGGCGCACATTACCCGGCCACTGGTAACGCTTGAGCCGCTCTTTCGCCGCCCGGCTTAAACTTACCTGACTGCGCCCGAGCTTTTTACAGGCCTGAGTCACAAAATGCTCTGCCAACAATAAAATATCGCTTTTGCGTTCACGCAGTGGCGGGACATTCAGTGCCAAAACGTTAAGCCGATAATACAAGTCTTCGCGAAATTCGCCGTTTTCAACGAGTTCGTATAGGTTACCCTGAGCAGTGCAAATAACTCGCACGTCTACGCTCACTTCCTGCTCTTCGCCAATGCGGCGAAACACACCGTCTTCTAAAAAGCGTAGTAATTTTGCCTGCAGGCCAATAGACATTTCACTGACTGAGTCCAGTAATACTGTGCCCCCGGCAGATTGTTCCAGGACTCCGGTTTTACGAGTGCTCTGGCTGCTTATACTGCCTTCACCATGACCAAAAAGTTCGCTCTCAGCAACATTGTCTGGTAATGCCGCACAATTTATGGCTAAAAAGGGTTTATCCTGACGCTGGCTGGCTAAATGACAGGCTTTTGCCAACAGCTCTTTACCGACACCCGTTTCACCTTCAATTAACAGCGGCGCGTCAAGCTCTGCCATACGCTGCGCATCTTTAATAACGCGTTTCATAGTGCTGTTATCGGTCAGCAGGCGCTCAAAGGCTTTTTCATTGTCCTGACTCTGCCAGGTTGCTGTTACGGGCTCTGACTTACAAGTCATTACCGCGCCGGCAAACGCCGTACTGCCTTCTTCGTCGTTAACCCAGATAGGCAATAATTGAGCGTAGTACTCTGAATTGCCTATGGTCACGGCCTCGTAAATAGGGTCACGGGGCTTTTTATCCAGCCAGCGTTGTAGCGAGATGCCATGCACATACTGCATAAGCGGCTCACCTTTAAGGCTGTCTTCCTGACCCGCTAATAAACGTAAGCCGGCGTCATTGATAATGTCGATATGACCTTTGCTATCAATGGAAAGAACCGGATCCGGCAAGGTACTTAACAGCAAACTAAATTCATAATGCTCGCGTTCAAACGGCATGTAAGGAATGGTTTTTACGTCAATAATATTGGGAATGCGACGAATCTGAGGCATCAAATGCCGAAAATCATCGAAGGCTAATTCAGGAAAATTTAGGAAGATTTTTCCTTTAGGATCGACTTCAATGCCACGTAAATCAATTTCGTGGTCTCGCAAAATTTGCAGAACATCCTGACAGATACCCAGACGGTCATCACAAGTTATCTCAAGTCGCATAAACCCTACTGCATTGAACTAAATGTAAAGCAAATAATACACTATTGTTCCCGCTTAAAAAACAAAAACCCCGGCCAATAGACCGGGGTTCCATGCAGTTCATCGACAAAGCTGGCTAAGCGTCAACTACACTGTCGGTTTTTGCCGCCATAATAAAGTCATTTTTATGCAAACCGTTAATAGCGTGGGTCCACCAGGTAACCGTTACTTTGCCCCATTCAGTCACCAGCTCAGGGTGATGTTTTTCTTCCTCGGCAAGGTCACCTACTCGGTTAGTAAAAGCCAGCGCCTGCTTAAAGTTTTTAAACTTAAATTCGCGCTGCAACATCATAACGTTGTCGTTTGTCACCGGCGTCCAGTCAGGTATCTCACGCATCAGCTCTTTCAGCTCTTCATCGCTGACTTGTGGCGCGTCTGCATGACACGCTTCGCAACGTGCATTTTCCAAGTTTGACATTTTTTAATACTCCTTTGCCTTAAGCTGCATCTTTTGGTGGAAATTTTGGTTCAAACAACCCTAGCTCCATAGCTTCATGAACCAGCGACATGATATCCATATCGGATATCTTAAACAGCTCGTCCACACTCTCTATGGTGTAGTAGATAGGTTGAATAATATCAATTCGGTACGGTGTACGTAGCGCATCTAACGCTTTCAGTGGTTTGCGCTCTGGCGTATCGCTGTTAACGGCGTATTCCGTTTCAGCCGGAGACGATAAAATACCGCCACCATAAATTCGGATACCCTCTTCGGTTTTCAATAACCCGAACTCTACAGTAAACCAGTACAGGCGAGCCAGATAGACCCGTTCTTTGGGTGTGGCTGCATAACCCAATTTACCGTATTGGTGAGTAAAATGCGCAAACGCCGGGTTGGTTAATAGCGGGCAGTGTCCGAATATTTCGTGAAAAATATCAGGTTCCTGCAAGTAATCAAACTCTTCCCGTGTGCGAATAAAGGTTGCTACCGGAAACTGCTTGTTTGCCAGTAGGCGAAAAAACTCGTCAAATGGAATTAACGCTGGAACTGCTGCAACTTGCCAGCCTGTCTCTCTCTCCAGCACATTATTAATTTCATGCATTTGTGGCAAGCGATCCTTCGGCAAGTCGAGTAACTCCAGTCCCTTCATATACTCATCGCAAGCTTTACCCGGTATGCATTCCAACTGACGTTCGACCAAATCCTTCCAGACCTGATTTTCTTCGTCACTCCACTGAATAATACCGTTTTCATCCGGTTGCCTTGATACGTATTGACTTTGTTTACCCATAATTCAGCCTTGTTGCTTCCTCATTAATGTTTGATCGTTTTTGTTATTATTAGTTCATCTTTCGCAGAATTACGCGGACTTCTGCCACTGCACACGGCAGGCCTCCAGCGCCTGTTCAAGATCCGCAATAATATCGTCTGCTGCTTCTAAGCCTACCGCAATTCGGATCAATGTATCCGAAATCCCCGCCTTAAGACGAGCCTCCGGCGTATACGGGGAATGCGTCATTGACGCCGGGTGCTGAATGAGAGTTTCAGCATCGCCCAGACTCACTGCCAGAGCTATCATCCGCAATTGATTCAGAAAGTAACGTGCTTTCGCTTCATCGCCTTCCAGTTCAAAAGCTATAACTGCTCCGTTACGGCTCATCTGTTTACCCATTAAAGCTTGTGCCTCGTGGTCAGGAGCTCCGGGGTAGTAAATCTTTTTTATATCCTGCCGCGCGGCCAGAAAACCGTAAACCGCATCGGCGTTTTCACAGTGGCGCTGCATGCGCACATCCAGGGTTTTCAGACCACGCAGTATAAGCCAGGCGTCATGTGGACTGATGGTGGCGCCCATATCCTTTAAGGTTGTACTTTTAATGGTGTTAATATCGTCGTCACTGCCACAAATAATGCCGGCGACCACGTCACCATGACCATTGAGGAACTTAGTTGCACTGTGCACAACAATATCGGCACCATGTCGTTTGGGCTGCTGCATCAGTGGCGTCATAAAGGTATTATCCACCACCAGACGAATATCTGAGTCAGCAATTACCGCATGAACTTTTTCGATATCAACCACTTTCAGGTGCGGGTTAGCCGGGGTTTCCAGAAAAACTAAGCGGGTATTCTCACGCAGGGTTTCTTTCAACAGGCCTTCGTTGTTTAAATCAATAAAGTCGGCTTCGACGCCGAAGCGCTCAAACAACTCACTGAACAATGCAAAACTGCAACCGTAAATGGCATCTGATACCACAATATGATCACCGCTGCGCACAAAAGCCATAGTAGCAGCCGCAATAGCACCCATCCCGGTCGCTGCCGCAGCAGCAGCTTCATAACCTTCAAGCGACGCCATCCGGCGCTCCAGTTCTGCTGTTGTCGGGTTACCTAAACGGCTGTAAATATAGCCGTCTTCCTCGCCGGCAAAGCGGCGAGTGCCCTGCTCCGCAGAAGAAAACCGAAAAGTCGAGGTCTGATAAAGTGGCGCGGTTAACGCGCCATGAGGGTCATCATGCGCGGCTCCGGCATGAATTACCTGAGTCGCTGGCTGCCATTTATTATTATGTGGTTTTAAATCAGAAGACATGCGTTTTGGCTCGTTTGTCAGAAATTTGTTAACGAGCAACAGAGTGCAACGAGCTTACCTTAGTTGGCAATCTTTGCGCTGTGTCAAACCTATAAACAACTGTAACGCTAGTTTTCCACTTTCTGATCAGATGTCGCTGTAGCCTTTGCCTGACGCGATTTATAAATAAAAGGTAAAACGCTCTTTAGCTGGCTTAGTAAGTCTTTTTGCAGTTTTAAATAGCCCGGCTTTTTAACCTTCTCGAACGGCATGGGTCGACATAATTCAATCACTTGGTAGCCCAGCCTGGCGGTGAGCAAACCAGCCCCTAAACCCTGTCCGGCCCGGGTTGATAAACGCGTTAATAGCTCGGCGCTAACCCACTGAGCACCTAAATCAACCGCAACTTCGCTTAGCCCTGCGTAAACAATATTGGCAAACACCTGACGCCATAAGCGAACTCTGGCCCAATACCCCAGTTTTACGCCGTACAACTCGGCAATACGCGATATCATGCGCTGGTTACGCCACATAACGATAAGCATATCCAACAAGGCGAAGGGGCTCACTGCCACCATGGCGGCGGCTTCTGCCGACCAGCGACTTGTAATACGGGTAGCCTGCTGGTCTATACGGCTTAAGACGTCCACTTCAAAACGTTCGCGTTCTTCATCCGCAGACCAATACGGTTGTTTGATTTGCTGCCAGCGATGTTCTAAATCCGGATGTTGCAGAAGCTGTAACTGTTGCTCCGGTTTGGGATCTTCAGACTGTCTTTTCCAGCGCCGTTTCAACTTTTGCAGCAACCAGATTTCACGCACCATAAAGCTCAATAATGCCAACGCAATAACACCAAAACCAACCGCCCACAAACTGCCTAAAAATATGTTTTGTTGAAAACGCTCAATAACCATCAACACCGATTCGATAACAGCGGCCGATAAAGCAACCACTAAACCCAGTGCCAGCCACTTACCCCAGCGACCAGACTTGGCGCCCGCAGCTGCCTGTGTAGCCACCGTTTCAAGTCCTGCTTGCTCAGGCATATTATCGGTATCAGAAACTTCAACTGCCGGTTCATCCACCGAATAGTAAGTTAACTTGCGCGGATCACTCATTTGAGTTTATCTCCCAGAACGTATTCAAGCAGCTGATCCAGCCGTATATGCGGCAGAGGTGAGTTCTGCGCGGTGAAGCCGGGGTAAAACTGCGGATAAATATAGCCTTGTTGCCAGTCCGCAGCCGTTGGTATGGCATTAGGTACCTCTGGTGCACCAACCCGCACAAACTCACGGCTTTCATTAATACCATCCAGAACAGTCGTACCGTTACTTAATTTTTTAATTTGACTGGTGGCAATGCCGGCCACGCTAAATACCTGGTGAGGTATTTGATCAAACTGTAGCTCCTGACGCTGCTTCTGCGTCATAACACGCAGTAATTCCGTCAGTTTTTGATGGTCTTGCGGGGCAATACTGTCGGCTTTTGTCGCAACCAGCGCGACTTTATCAATAACCGGCGACATCAACCGTTTTAGCAAGCTATTATTGCCATAAGAAAAGCTCTTCATCAGTTCATTTATTGCCAACTGTAATTCAGCAAAATGATGCTCACCATTTTGCAACGCCTGCAGGACATCAACTAACACAACCTGCCGATTAAAATGCTTAAAGTATTTTTGATAAAACGGAGTCACCACATGCTGCTGATAGTAACGGTATTTCTCCCGCAAGCGTTTCGCCCAGGCATCGGGTATTGGCTGTGACAACGGCCAGGGGAAAAACTCCAGCGCCGGAGCTCCCTCAAGCTCTCCGGGTAATACCATTCTTCCGGGTTGCAACAATAATAATTTTTGCTCCCGGCACTGGCGTAAAAAAGAGCGATACCCCGATGCCAGTTCACGTATCTGCTGCTCAGCTTTATCCTCTGACGCGGCGTTTGCAGCTGTCTGCACCTTAATCAACCAGCTCTCTGCCAGTTTATGTCGTAACTCAGCTTTCAGTAAGCGCTGCTGTTGCTGGCTCCACTCGTCATAGCTCAGTTTTAGTAGCGGCAAATCCAGCAGCCATTCGCCCGGATAGTCAATTAAATCCAGGGTTAACCGACGAGTGTCGAGCACTCGCCCGGCTAAGCCTCGATGCGGCTTATACTTTATTTCGACACGTATTTCACTCACATCGCGTGTCGACTGTGGCCACCGGGGCACATCTGTGGTTAAACAGTCTATTGCCCCTTCGTAGTCAAAACGCGAGACTTGCCAGTTACTACTGGTGTGCAAACGACAGCCATTAAGACGCTGTTGTTGCTTCACCTTAAAATAAGGCAATTGCTGCGTTTCATTCGCATATAATAGCTGCTCAAGTAAACCGGTGATTAACGCGGTTTTTCCCGCTCCGCTTAACCCCGTTACAGCCAGACGTATATGACGATCAAACCCGCGATGAATAACGTCGCGGGTTTGGTGTTGTAGCTTTTGAAAACGGCTCACAGACGATTAAATTCTCGTTGAAGATTATAGTGATTTGAGGTTACGTACTTTTCCATTGATTGCAACTGTTGCTCCAGTTCATCAAACTCTCGCTTTATATCGCGAAAAGCTTCACGCGGCGGTTCTCCGCCCTGCCAGACCTTAGTCTTTACATCAACATTATGACGCTCAGTATTCGGTAGCTTTTTATCCAGAATTAACCAACCGGCGATATAAAGTACAAAGAAAGAGCCGTTAGTAAAAATCACTCCAGTAACAAAGGCCACTCGTATTAGCCAGGGTTCCAGGTTCAGGTAATCTGCAATACCAGCACAAACACCTGCAATTTTTCCTCGCTCTGAGTCACGACGCAGTTCTCGTTTGGGTCTTCTCTCGCTCATTGTCTGTCCCTCCAGCCCGGAGCGTCAGCATCCAGAATACGTTCCAGTGTCTGTACACGCTCACGGATGCGTTTTGCCTGATTCGCCAGTAACGCTAAAGATTCCCTTTCTTCCTCATTCAATCCCTGATTCATTTGTCGTTTACTGCGGTAATGAAGGATGATCCAGATAGGCGCGACTATAATGACAAACAAAATAATCGGCGCCATCAACATCCCTAGTATTGCTTCAATATCCATTTTTTTAAGCCTGTTTTAAGAGTCTTGTTTGGTTTTTGAGCTCATACGAGCACGCAATGCTTCCAGCTCGTCATTCACTTTACTCTCGTTTTCCAGCTCTGCAAATTCGTCACGTAATGTCCGTTTACCCATATCATAAGATTCAACCTGGGCTTCCAAATCATCGATTTTGGCTTCGTAGCGGTCAAACCGCTGCATTGCGTCATCTACTTTGCCACTATCGACCTGTTGCTTAACCTGCAAGCGACTGCTGGCCGCCTTCTGACGCATCAGAATCGCTTTTTGGCGAGACTTAGCATCGGCCAGTTTTTCCTGAAGTTGGCCAATTTCATCATTTAGCTTGTCCAGGTTTTCATTAACGCGATCCATTTCCTGCTGCAACGAGTCAACGCCCTGCTGTGCTTTTTGCTTTTCAATTAATGCCTGACGAGCTAAATCATCACGCTCTTTGGTTAACGCCAGCTCAGCTTTGTTTTCCCAGTCCTGAACTTCGTTTTCCATCCGTTGCTGCTGACGCTGAATGTCTTTCTTTTCAGCTAACAGGCGCGCTGACGTAGAGCGTACTTCAACTAACGTATCTTCCATCTCCTGAATAATCAGGCGTACCATTTTTTGCGGATCTTCGGCTTTATCCAATAAAGAATTGATATTGGAGTTCACGATATCGCTAAAACGTGAAAAAATACCCATAATAATGACCTCATACTGGTTTAATAAACAACTCGATGATTTATTATTCAAGTATCAGGCCAACTTTTATTTATGCCATAACAACTTGTTTTATAAATACTTTTTATAGTTTATGTGAATTACACCCTTGCGGGAGTTCGTAAAATAAACTAATAATTAGCAAAAATAACTATAATATAAGGCATTCGACATGCGCCCTGAGCGAAAACCCGACAACCTCATCGGACAATCCAACAGCTTTTCCGATGTGCTGGAACAAGTGTCGCAGATTGCTCCTCTCGATAAGCCCGTATTAATTATTGGTGAACGTGGTACTGGTAAAGAGCTTATTGCGGCGCGTTGTCATTACCTGTCCAGACGCTGGCAACAGCAATACGTTACCCTCAACTGTGCCGCACTGAATGAAAACTTACTCGACAGTGAACTCTTTGGACATGAAGCTGGTGCTTTCACCGGAGCCGCAAAGAAGCACGAAGGTCGTTTTGAACGCGCTGACAGTGGTTCGCTATTTCTTGATGAATTAGCCAATACGTCTTTGCGAGTTCAGGAAAAGCTGCTGCGGGTTATTGAGTACGGAGAATTTGAGCGAGTGGGTGGCCGTCATTCAGTTAAAGTCGACACTCGCCTCATTGCCGCTACCAATGAAGACCTCCCATCACTTGCTGCCAAAGGCCAATTTCGTTCAGATTTGCTGGATCGCCTGGCATTTGATGTCATTACGCTGCCGCCATTACGCGAGCGCCGTGACGATATTATGTTACTTGCTGAGCACTTTGCTATTTCTATGGCACGCGAAATGGAACTGGAGTTATTCAGTGGTTTTTCCGAGAAAGCACGTAAGACCTTGCTTGAATATCATTGGCCCGGTAACGTACGCGAGCTTAAAAACACAGTAGAGCGAAGCTTATATCGGCTGGGAAATGGGCATGTGCCTATTCACGATATTATTATTGACCCGTTTAACAGTCCGTTCCGGCCTAAAACTCCGGTTACCGAAAAAGCTGTACCGCAAGAGCCGGTAGCTAATGAACAAAGCAATGCTGAAAGTAATGAATTAATTGATATGCCGAAACTCAACGCCGAACAGCCAATAGACTTTAAGCAAAAGTCGCAAGAGTATGAAATTGATGTCTTGTCGCAAGCCTTGCGTTTATGTCAGTTTAACCAAAAGAAAACAGCTAATTTTCTTGGACTGACTTATCATCAGTTACGGGGTTACTTAAAAAAGTATCAGTTATTGGAAGGGGCTTCTGCAGCTAATGATTAAAGCGTACGCCAATGTAGCTGTTATAGCAGCAGCGTTTCTCTCAGGCTGCCAGTCCGATGAACCTGAGCCGGCTCCTCTGGCCAACGGTATTATTTATTGTTCGGAAGGCAACCCCGCTTCTTTTAATCCTCAGCTTGTTACCTCCGGCACCACCGTTGATGCCACCGCTGCTCAACTCTATGACAGGTTAATTGATTACGATGCTGAGCAACAAAAATTTGTACCGGCGCTTGCGAAGCGCTGGGAAACTTTGGATAACGGCACTCGTTATCGATTTCATTTGCGCGAAGGCGTAAAATTTCATACCACCAACTACTTTCAGCCTAGCCGCGAACTAACCGCTGAAGACGTTCAGTTCAGCTTTAACCGGTGGCTGGATGAAACCAGTCTTTATCATCAAGTTGGAGGGAGTTATCCATTTTTCAGAGCCACAGGGCTGGACCAGTTAATAAATAAAGTTGTCAAAATTGATAAAATGACTGTCGATATTGTGCTGAATAATGCCGATAGTTCGTTTTTAGCGAACCTGGCGACAGACTTTGCCGTTATTTTATCCGCAGAGTACGCACAACAATTATTAATTGAAGAGCGACCCGGACAAATAGATGCTCTACCGATAGGAACCGGCCCCTACCGTTTCGAAAGTTATCGCAAAGACGTGTTAATACGTTACTCCCGACATCCTGGGTACTGGCGGGAAGGCCCCGGAATTGAACATTTGGTGTACTCTATTACCCCAAATGCAAACAAGCGTATGCTTAAGCTAGTTACCGGCGAATGTGACATTATTCCTTACCCGCTGGTGAGTGAATTACAGGCTCTCAACCGAGATCAGTTAATTGTCACTGATGAGGTGAGTCCAAATGTGTCTTTCTGGGCATTTAATACTGAGAAAAAACCTTTTGATGACCCTCTCGTTCGTCAGGCACTGAGCCACGCTATTAATCGCGAAGCGATTATTCAGACCATATACTACGGTAATGCTGAGCTGGCACAGTCAATATTACCTCCAACGTCCTGGGCTTATGATGACCGCGGTATCCAGTATCAATATGACCCGGAAAAGGCTAAACGCTTATTAAAAGAAGCCGGTCATTCAAATTTAAATATAAATATCTGGGCTATGCCAGTACAGCGGGTTTACAACCCGAACGCTCGCAGAATGGCGGAACTAATGCAGTCGGACTTAGCCCAAATTGGTGTTTCCGCGAGCATTGTTTCTTATGAATGGAACACCTTTCGTCGCCGCCTTTCTCGTGGTGAACACGACACTGTTCTAATTGGCTGGTACGCCGACAATGCTGACCCTGATAACTTTTTCAGGCCATTGTTGAGCTGTGCTGCCGTAGCAACGGGAGGTAACCGGGCTAACTGGTGCCACCCTGGCTTTGACCAATTGCTTTACAGCGCCATTGCAACCACGGTACCAGAGGAGCGTAAAGCTCTGTATCAATCAGCTCAGCACTTACTGAATCAGCAACAACCTTTGCTGCCTATTGCCCATTCCAAACGCTTTCAGGCACAGCAGAAAAATATCAGCGGCGTAGAGCTTCCCCCTTATGGTGGTATTAACTTTCGCCTGGCCACTAAAAATACGGTGGAGGAAGAATCACAATGACCCGCTATCTTTTAGGCCGTTTAAGCGTTTTTATTATTGCTGTGTTTTTACTAACGCTGTTTAGCTTTAGCCTTAATTACTTGTTTCCAGGCGACCCAATAACCAATATGAGCGGCATCCGGTCGTTCCAGAGCAGTTACCCATTAATGGCTGAACTGCGTGGCGGTGACCAGAACCTGGCCATTCAATACCTAAGTTACTTGCAACACCTGTTCGCCGGAGACTGGGGATTATCTCTGAGTAATGGTACACCGGTATTTGCCGATGGTATTCAACACTTTATGGCGTCAATCGAACTGATCCTTATGGCTTTACTGGTTGCCGTTCTTTTTGGACTACCATTGGGCGTATTTGCTGCCTCCCGCTTTCGGCAGCGTTCAGACCAAACCGTAATAAGTCTGGCGATGGTTGGGTACTCCATTCCGGTTTTCTGGTTAGCCCAGTTACTGATACTGCTGTTTGCCATAAAGCTAGGCTGGTTCCCCATTACCGGTCAGATAAACCCTTTATATGGCGTCGAACCAAAGACCGGTTCAATTCTCATCGATGTCTTTTTAAGCGACTCCGACTACAAAGCCGCAGCGCTTCAGGACGCTTTGAATCATATTGTTCTACCGGTAATCATACTGGCTATCATGCCAATGATGCTGTTACTTCGCTTAATGCGAAACGCTACTCAGGAAATGCTGCAAAAGCCTTTCGTAAAAGCCGCCCGAGCCCGTGGATTAAATGAGTTCCGAGTATTAGTAAAACACGCTATTCCAAATGCGGTGCAATCGGTGCTGCAACAAACCACTCTCATCTTCAGTTTACTGTTAACTAACAGTATTGTGGTTGAGTCCATTTTTAACTGGCCGGGAATGGGCAACTGGCTTATCCGTAGTATTTTTGAGCGTGACTACCCTATTATCCAGGCAGCTGTATTAATGTTTGCTTTCGTTATTTTGTTCTTTAACCTACTGGTCGAGCTTTACCATGGCTGGCGATTTCCGATAGTGAGGCACGAACAATATGCCACACGTTAATCTTTACCATCACGATGAAACCCCGTCGCCACTCAAGCTAGTATGGAAAAGCTTCCAGTCAAGGTTTCTCTCCATGGCTGCCTTATATGTTTTGCTGGCAATGATATTGGTTGTGTTGCTGTCCCCGTTGCTGACGCCCTTCAATACATCAACCCAGTTCTCTGACGCCATTGCGCTTCCCCCTTCATGGGTTGAAAGCGGTAATATGAATTATTTATTTGGCACCGACGATCTAGGTCGGGATATGTTATCGCGACTATTAATTGGCGGACTGTACAGTTTGGGCCTACCGATACTCATGGTCGCAGTATCCTCATTAATTGGCATGAGCATAGGGGCTCTTGCCGGTATTGACCGAACCATAAAATACCAAAGCTTGTCACGGCTTTTTGATACCTTGCTGTCTATTCCGTCTTTTTTAATGGCACTTATCATTATTGCGATTCTCGGTACTGGTTTTAACAACGTAGCCTTTGCCATAACGCTTTCATTAATTCCGCAATTTATCTTCGTTACCCGCAACGCGGTACACGAGGAGTGGCATAAGGACTACGTTACCGCCTCACGACTCAATGGTTGTTCCAAGGCCTACTTGCTTTACCGGGTTATATTACCTAATGTGACCCCCACATTGGTCATGCAGCTTACAGTATCCCTTTCCGTCGCTATTATGGATATTGCGGCTCTTAGCTTCCTTGGTCTGGGTATTCAGGCACCAACTCCTGAATGGGGTAGTATGCTGGCGCGCAGCCTGGACGAGGTTTACTTGTCTCCCTGGTCAATGGTGCTACCGGGCATAACGTTGTTTATTACCATTATGTCCATTAACATTGTCGGAGACAGTCTGCGGCGTGCTTTAAAAGAAAGGGTCAACAGCTAATGCAGTTACTCGACATACGCAACCTCACGGTAGAAATGCAGACAGCGCACGGCATCGTTCGAGTATTGGATAAAGTCAATCTGCAACTTACCGAGGGCGAAATTCATAGTATTGTCGGCGAGTCTGGATCGGGAAAGAGCCTGCTGGCAAAAGCCATTATGGGCTTTATAAACCCCAACTGGCAGGTTACCGCCGACAGACTTTGGTGGAATGGCCAGGATCTACTAGCAATGACGCCTAAACAGCGACGGAAAATTACCGGGCGCGATATGGCTATGATTTTTCAGGACCCTAATGCCTATCTGGATCCTAACAGCACAGTCGAGCAACAAATTGTAGAGGCCATTCCACAAGGGGATGTTCGCGGTACATTCATGCGTCGCCGGGTTGACCGTAAAACCCGGGTTAAAAGGCTGCTTCACCGAGTGGGTATTCGCGACCACGAGTCAATAATGGAGAGCTACCCTTTTGAATTGTCTCAGGGTATCGCGCAAAAGGTGAGTATTGCTATAGCCATTGCTCACCGTCCCAGACTACTTATTGCCGACGAACCCACCACGGCAATGGAGCCATCAACCCGTTTACAGATCCATCGTTTGCTAGCGCGCCTGGCGGTTAGCCAAAAGATGTCCGTTGTATTGATTTCGCAGGATGTTGGCTCCATTTTGCCTGAGACCAAACGTTTAACACTGCTTTATTGTGGGCAGCTAATGGAAACAGGGCCCGCCCACGAGATTTTGTCAGAACCGGCACACCCTTACACCGATTCGATGCTTCGCATGTCATTGCAAACGCAGCAGGAGTTGCCTCACAAAGCGCGTTTACCGACCCTACCCGGTTCTATACCAACCTTGCGGCATATGCCAATTGGGTGTCGTCTGGGGCCCCGATGCCCTTACGCTCAAAAGACCTGCGTTAAAGCCCCACGGGCCACTCACGACCGGCAACGTGTGTATCATTGCCATTTCCCGCTACTGGATAGCAGCTCATGAGTCACTTACTGGAAGTTCGAAACCTCGGCAAAACGTACCGCTCTCGAAAAGGCTGGCCATGGACTCCTAAGTCGGTAGCCATAGAACCTTTGTCTTTCACCCTTGAAGCCGGAGAAATATTGGCTGTAATGGGTGAGACCGGGTCGGGGAAGTCTACCCTGGCACAAATTATTGGGGGTGTAGACACCGCAACCAGCGGCGAAATTCTGCTTAATGGCCAAAAGCTCCATAGCAATAACTATCCGCAGCTATGTAACAACATTCGTATGATATTTCAGGACAGTGAAAACTCTCTGAATGCGCATCTGAATATAGGTAAACAGCTGGAAGAGCCTCTGTTATTTAATACCCAGTTAACGGCTGCCGAACGTCAGGAGCGGGTCAATTTAACCTTGCAACGCGTTGGTATGCTACGTGAACACTGGGAATTCTACCCTCACATGCTGTCCAGCGGACAAAAACAAAGAGTCTGTATTGCGCGTGCCATTATTCTGGAACCGCAGATTGTTGTCGCCGACGAAGCCCTGGTTGCACTTGACCCATCAATTAGAGCTCAAATCATTAATCTTATGCTCGATCTTCAGAAAGATATGGGTATTTCTTACATTTTAGTGACACATTCGCCGCAAATCGTGAAACACATTGCGGATAAGATCTTAATTTTATATCGTGGTAAAATGATCGCGTTTGATAAAACAGACATAGTACTAGAGGACACGCAGCAAACTTACGTTCAACAATTGCTGCACGAACATTTAAAACAGAACATTCAATATAACAGCGACAGAAGCGCTAAGATCGCTGACTAAAAACTAAAAAACGGGAGTTTAATGTGGAAACAGGTACTCTGATATCACTAGCGCTGTACTTTATTGTCATGCTAGGTATTGGGCTTTACGCCTATAAAAAGTCTACCGACTCAGTTTCAGGCTATATGCTTGGAGGACGAGGCTTAGGCCCTGCAGTTACGGCATTATCAGCAGGGGCATCCGATATGAGTGGTTGGATGTTGATGGGCTTACCCGGTGCAATTTACGTCTCTGGCGTGTCACAGTTGTGGATTGCAGTGGGTCTGGTCATTGGTGCATTCTTAAACTATGTCATTGTGGCGCCCCGCCTCAGAACCTACACCGAAGTTGCTAACGACTCAATTACGATACCCGACTATTTTGCCAATCGTTTCACTGACAAAGGTCGTCGGCTGCGTATCTTTTCTTCAGTTGTTATTATCATCTTTTTCACCTTGTATACGTCTGCCAGCTTAGTTGCGGGAGGCAAGCTGTTCGACAGCTCCTTCGGCATGGACTACACCACTGGTCTTTGGGTAACAGCCGGCGTTGTCTGTGCTTACACCCTGTTCGGGGGCTTTTTGGCGGTGAGTATGACCGACTTTGTGCAAGGCTGTATTATGTTTGTCGCTTTGGTCTTAGTGCCTATTGTGGCCTTTGCGGAACTCGGCGGCTACAGTAGTGTTGTTGGTCAAGTTGGAGACATTGATCCTAACTTCTTAGATTTTTTCTATGACGTCAAAGAATCCACAGCTTTAGGAGTTCTCGGGGTTATCTCGTTACTGGCCTGGGGTTTGGGTTATTTTGGTCAACCACATATTATCGTGCGTTTTATGGCCATCCGCTCAGTGAGCGATGTCAAAGCTGCTCGCCGTATCGGTGTATCCTGGATGATAGTTTCTATCATTGGCGCCATGGCAACAGGCTTTGTCGGTATTTCTTACGTATCCGAGACCCAAATGAGTCTCCCTGATGCCGAAACGATTTTCATTATATTCTCGCAGTTCTTGTTCCACCCGTTAATTAGTGGGTTCCTGCTGGCCGCAATTCTGGCCGCAATTATGAGCACCATTTCTTCGCAATTGCTGGTGAGTTCAAGCTCTTTAACCGAAGACTTTTACAAAGCCTTCTTACGTAAAGATGCGAGCCAAAAAGAACTTGTTCTTGTCGGACGTATATCTGTTCTGGCGGTTTCACTTGTAGCTATTTGGCTTGCCTGGGATCCAGAAAATACTATTCTTGATCTGGTCAGCAATGCTTGGGCAGGATTCGGCGCAGCCTTCGGTCCTGTCGTCATTCTTAGCCTTTTCTGGAAACGTATGAACCGTCATGGTGCATTAGCCGGTATGTTGGTTGGTGCTATAACAGTTCTGTTCTGGATTTATGGACCGACTTTCGGTGGCGAGCAGCTTTCGGCCTATGTGTACGAAATAGTACCAGGCTTTATCCTGTCTACTCTCGCGGTTATTATCTTCAGTAAGCTTACTGCTGAACCAAACCAAGAGCTTCAGGATAAATTTGATGAAATGGAAAGTGTCATTGATGATTACTACCATGGAGACAAAAAAGGCTAAGCTATTTACGCCTTGTAACTGATAAAAAGACCAGCCCATCGTGGCTGGTCTTTTTTGTTTTAGAAGTCCGGCCTATAGTGGTAGAAAAACAAAAAGGTAACCACTATGGCTAAATTAAATATTATTGCATCCGCGGCGCTCGCATTTTCCTGCGCGGCAACAACCTTACCCAGTAATGCCAGTGACCGTATTACCGGACACCACTTTGCTACCCGCTCAGAAGCGATGGCACCAACGGCAATGGCCGCAACAAGTCAGCCATTAGCCACGCAAGTTGCATTAGATATTATGCAGGATGGCGGCAATGCAATAGATGCCGCTATTGCAGCTAATGCGGTATTAGGTCTGGTTGAGCCAACCGGAAACGGCATTGGTGGTGACCTCTACGCCATTGTCTGGGATGCTGAAACTAAGAAACTTCATGGTCTCAATGCCTCTGGCCGTTCCCCGCAAAGCTTAACGCTCGACTATTTTAAAGAAAACGGATACGAGTCAATTCCGGCTCGCGGTGTACTTCCCTTATCCGTACCTGGGGCGGTAGATGGCTGGTTTGAGTTGCACGACCGCTTCGGTGAGTTAAGCATGGAGAAAATATTGCAGCCAGCTATTAACTATGCTGAATCCGGTTTTCCGGTTACTGAAGTTATCGCTTATTACATGAAGCGTAACGCCGAAGTACTAAAAGATATCCCCGGTTTTGCCGATGTCTTTATGCGTGACGGCAGTGTTCCGGAGAAAGGCGAACGTTTTAAAAACCAAGACCTTGCCAACACATACAAAATACTGGCAAATGAGGGCCGCGACAGCTTTTACAAAGGGAAAATAGCCCACACTATCAGTGACTTTGTCGAAGAACACGACGGTTTTCTGTCATATGAAGATTTAGCACAACACAGCTCCACCTGGGTCGACCCTGTATCCACTAACTATCGTGGCTACGACTTATGGGAATTACCACCCAATACACAGGGTATCGCCGCACTGCAAATTTTGAATATACTTGAGCAATTTGATATCAAAGCCATGGGTTACGATAGCCCCGAATACATTCACCACTTTGTAGAAGCCAAAAAGCTGGCGTTTGAAGACCGTGCTAAATACTATTCGGATCCAGCGTTCAATGACGTACCTGTTCAAGGCCTTATTGACAAAGAGTACGGCAAAAAACGTGCGCAGTTGATTAATTCTGAACGCGCCGGACGCTCTTATGAGCCGGGTAATCCGCCAACAGAGGGCGACACTATTTATCTGACCACTGCCGATAAAGACGGCAATATGGTGTCACTCATTCAAAGTAACTACCGCGGTATGGGTTCCGGCGTCACTCCAACTGGCTTAGGTTTCGTTCTACAAAACCGGGGCGAGCTCTTTGCGTTAGATCCAGACCACCGTAACGTATTTGAACCAGGTAAACGCCCTTTCCATACCATTATTCCTGCCTTCGTCACTAAAGACGGAAAGCCGCTTATGAGCTATGGAGTTATGGGAGGAGCTACTCAGCCACAAATGCATGCACAAATTCTTATCAACCTCATTGATTTTGGCATGAACCTGCAAGAAGCCGGTGACGCGCCGCGTATTCTGCATACAGGCTCGAGTCAGCCAACAGGAGCAGTAATGGAAGATGGTGGTGTTGTGAGCCTGGAGAACGGTTTCTCTAAACACACTCGCCGTGAGCTAATAAAAATGGGGCACACATTGCAGGAAGCCGTGGGACCCTACGGTGGCTATCAGGCTATCTGGAAAGACCATGAAGAAGATGTCTATATTGGTGCTTCTGAAAGCCGTAAGGATGGGCACGCCGCTGGTTATTAACAATAAAAGCCGTTTCGTCTCAGACCAGACGAAGCGGCCTTATCTTTTCAGGTGAGAGATTCCTATTAACCTCTGCGCTCACGATAGAGTTCAATTTCTTCCATGATCAAATCACGCATTCTGGTAGTTGTTTCGTAACCAAGATCAATAGCTTCCTGACCTCGATAAAACTCCATAATACCAATATGGCCGAGCTTAGGCTGCACTAAGATATCGGGTGGATCGCCTGCCATGCGAGCTTTAGTAATACGCTCCTGCATAATATCTATGGAGCTGGCCATAACACTGAACATTCCCGGCGCTTTTTCACCATTATTCCTAAAGCGCTCTTTAAAGCTGTCCAGATACTCTTTACTGCCCGACCACATATTATCGAAAAAGCCGTTTTCGTTATCCTGAATCTCCGTATCAGCCTTTTCTTTATCCAACTGTTCAGCTTCTGTCTGAGGCGGAATACTACGCCCTTTTCGTTGTTGCGCCTTAGAGTTCAACTGTGAGTTAAGGTGAACAGCGATAACAAAGTCGGCACCTAAAGCTCGGCACAACGACACAGGTACTGGGTTAACCAAACCACCGTCAATTAACCAGCGACCATCAAATGACTTAGGCGATAATATTCCGGGCATGGCACAGGAAGCTCTGGAGGCATCGTAAAGGTCACCGTTGCGTAACCAAATCTCGCGACCACTATATAAATCGGTAGCCACTGCGCCATAAGTAACAGGTAAGTCTTCAATATTACGTTGCCCAAATTCCTCCCGAGCACGATTAAAGACTTTCTCTCCACCAATAATACCGCCGTGGTTGAAACCAAAGTCCAGCAAATTAAACACTTCCCAACGGTTCATGCCCTGAACCCATTGTTCTATCTCCGCCAACCGCCCGGACGCATAACCAGCCCCCACTAACGAGCCAATTGATGTACCGGCCACCATATTTATACGTACGCCCATCTCTTCCAATGCCTTAATGACACCAATGTGCGCCCATCCTCTTGCCGCTCCAGAGCCCAGAGCTAAAGCGACTTTCACTTCAGACATGTGCTGTTTCCTACTTTTCTTAATAATGTATCTATCGTACTATGATTACTCATTCGTCAACAACATCACTGAGCAGTTAGATGATTTGGACAGAACGTCAGTCAGGTACATCAGAACAGCGCCCTAACGATACCCGCACAAACTTTCAACGGGACAAAGCCCGAATTCTTCACAGTGCCGCATTCAGACGGCTGCAGGCAAAAACTCAGGTTATGTATGTTGGTATGCACGACTTCCCCCGTACACGATTGACCCATTCGCTGGAAGCCAGTCAAATTGGTGCCAGCCTGGTAGTTCATTTAAGTAACCGGCATCCGGCACTGGCTGAGCAACTGGAGCTGTCAGAGCCTTTGCTAGAGTCTTTATGTCTGGCTCACGACATAGGCCATCCACCATTTGGCCACGGTGGCGAAATAGCTCTTAATTATATGATGCGCGATAACGGCGGGTTTGAAGGTAACGGCCAGACATTTCGTATTGTCACCCAGCTTGAAGCTTATACGCCTGAGCATGGAATGAGCTTAACAAGAAGAACTCTGCTGGGGCTGTTAAAGTACCCAGTATTAGCCAGCGCAATCCGAAGGCAAGAACTTCCCCTTGAGGTAACAAACTTTCGTCATTTGCCCACCCGCGAATGGCTACCACCAAAAGCCTTGTATGACGACGACTCAGAGCAGCTAGACTGGGTACTTCAGCCGCTAAGCACTAACGATAAGAAAAATTTTCAGGCATTAGTGCACGAAGCGACACAAAGTACTCACGGAAAAAGCGCCCTTAAAAGTATTGATGCGTCCATTATGGAAGCCGCAGACGATATCGCATACGGCGTTCACGACCTTGAGGACGCCATTGTTGTCGGCCTGATCCAGCGGCATCACTGGGAAGAACACATGTTCTCCGATTTACAGCAGCTTGAAGCAGAGCTTTCCGACTTTAACGCCCGAAAGTTAACCGAAGATCTTTTTTCTGGCAGCCATCACCTCCGTAAGCAGGCAATAGGAGGGTTAGTTAACCGGCTGCTTACCTCAGCAAGGCTGAACTCTACTGAATACAATTTTGACTGCCCTTTGCTGCAATATGAAGTTCAGTTAGGAGCTGCCGAAAAAATTCTGCTGAACTCGTTAAAGCAATTTATTTTTAAATGGGTGATTCGAAAGCCTGAGATGCAGGCACAGGAGTTTAAAGGCCAACAGATTGTTATGGAACTGTTTGAGGTTTTAGCCGTAGAGCCGGAACGTTTATTGCCTGAAAATACCCGTTTGCGTTATCTGCAACAGCAACAAAAAGGTGGGAATGCTCTGCGCGTAATTTCTGATTACCTTTCCGGCATGACTGATGGGTATGCCGCTAAACTTTATCAGGAGCTGTTCTCAGTCAGCTCACCCAAAAGTGCGTTTCAGTAACTTTTACTTATAAAAAAACCGGAGCAATAAGCTCCGGCTTGTTATTCCGAAAAACAAATCAGTTATGACAAACTGATATCATCTTTCTCATTACCTTTCTTTTCTGTTTTCTTGTCTGCTTTAGCTTCGCTCTTCGCATCTTCTTTTGCAGCAGCGCGCTCAGCTTCACGAATTTCTTTTGTCCTCTTTTCTGGTTTTGACAACAACAGTTCGCGAATACGACCTTCTAATTCATCCGCAATTTTAGGGTTGTCCTGCAAAAACTTCATTGAGTTAGCTTTACCCTGACCAATTTTGTCGCCGTTATAACTGTACCAGGCTCCGGCTTTATCAACCATTTTGTGTTTAACACCTAGGTCAATAAGCTCACCTTCTTTAGAAATACCTTTGCCGTATAAAATTTGGAAGTGCGCTTCTTTAAACGGAGGAGCCACCTTGTTTTTAACCACTTTCACGCGGGTTTCGTTACCCACAACTTCGTCACCTTCTTTCAATGCACCGGTACGGCGAATATCCAGACGAACAGAAGAGTAAAACTTCAGGGCGTTACCACCCGTGGTGGTTTCAGGGTTACCAAACATCACACCAATTTTCATCCGAATTTGGTTGATGAAAATACACATGGTGTTGGACTTCTTAATGTTCGACGTTAATTTACGCAGGGCTTGTGACATTAAACGAGCCTGCAAGCCAACATGGCTATCGCCCATTTCGCCTTCAATTTCCGCTTTTGGTGTCAGTGCTGCTACCGAGTCAACAATCACAATATCGACTGCGCCGGAACGAACCAGCATGTCACAAATTTCTAAAGCCTGCTCACCGGTATCTGGTTGCGATATTAATAAGTCATCAACGTTAACACCTAAAGCTTCTGCATAAATCGGGTCTAACGCGTGCTCAGCATCTACGAAGGCACAGGTCTTACCCATTTTTTGCGCTTCGGCGATGACTTCCAGAGTCATGGTCGTTTTACCACTGGACTCAGGACCGTAAATTTCTACAACCCGCCCAAAAGGCAAGCCACCAATACCAAGAGCAATATCCAGCCCTAACGAACCGGTTGAAACAGAATCGATATCCAGGGTCTGGTTATCGCCCAGACGCATGATAGAACCTTTACCAAATTGACGTTCGATTTGTCCGAGCGCTGCATCTAACGCCTTTTGACGATCATTGCTCATTATAAGCTCCGTTATTAATCACTGGTTTTATAAACAGTATACTGTACACATTTACAGTATCAAGCGTTGTTCTTATTTTTTCATTAAAACAAAAGTAAGTTATTGTAATTCAATTAGATTTATAAGTTTATCCAGAACTGTATCTAAGGTTTGTAAGCGCACCTGAGTGCGGTCACCTGCAAATTGTTCAGACCAGCACCAACAGCTTTCACTATTTGCTATTGCCATCCACACCAAACCCACTGGTTTATCCGCTGTACCGCCTGCGGGGCCTGCAACACCACTCACAGCGATACCCCAATCGGCATCACATGCCGCTATGGCTCCAACGGCCATTTGCCGAACACAGGCTTCAGAAACTGCACCATGCTTTTCCAGTACGTCAGACTCAACCAGCAGCAACTTTTGCTTAAGGGCATTAGTATAGGTGATTAATCCACCATTAAACCAAGCAGAACTTCCCGCAACTTCGGTAATAGCGTATCCTATCCCTCCTCCGGTACAAGATTCTGCGGTGCATAATGTCTGCTGCTTCTGCTGTAGGCTTCCGCCCACTTGTTCCGCGAGTTTAAAGGTTTGCGGCGCGATTGCCGTGGTTGCTAACATAACACTGGCTCCAGATAAGAATAATCAATTATGCCTGAATTCTCTGATAAACAGATCCAATCACATACCCCAATGATGCAGCAATACCTACGGATAAAAGCGGAGCATGCTGACATGCTTTTATTCTATCGTATGGGGGACTTTTACGAACTGTTTTTTGAAGACGCGAAACGCTCAGCCCAACTGTTAGATATCTCCCTCACAGCGCGGGGTCAGAGTAATGGTGAACCTATTCCAATGGCAGGTGTTCCCTATCACGCAGTAGAAAACTATCTGGCCCGCCTGGTCAATATGGGCGAATCCGTTGCCATCTGCGAACAAATTGGCGATCCGGCAACCAGCAAAGGTCCGGTTGAAAGAAAAGTCGTGCGTATTGTCACGCCGGGAACCGTCACTGACGAGTCGCTGTTAGCGGAAAAAAGACAAAATCTGTTAGTTGCGATTTGTCCGCTGAATCCAAAACAGCCGGAAGCGGAATACGCAATATCCAGTCTGGAGCTAAGTAGCGGCCGTTTCTGGCTAACCAAAGCTCATTCCAGTGAACAACTGGCTGCAGAAATGCAGCGTTTAGAGCCAGCCGAATTGCTCTATCCTGAGTCTATTTCCTTAGCCGGACTACCTTTAGCAAAAGCGAAATGCAAACGCCGACCGGCCTGGGAGTTTGAACAACAAACCGCTTTTATGCTGCTTACTCGCCAGTTTGGCACTCAGCATTTAGAAGGCTTCGGTATCAAAAATAATGAGCCTACCCTGGCAGCCGCCGGTGCTATTCTGCATTATGTAAAAGAAACTCAACGCGCCGCCCTGCCTCACATTCAGGCGCTAATAACGGAACATCCGCAAGACGCTATTATTCTCGACGCAGCAACACGCAGAAACCTTGAGCTGCAGCAAAGCATGGGCGAAGGCGATACACACCTTTCAGCTGTACTGGACAAAACCGTTTCAGCTATGGGAAGCCGCCAGTTCCAGCGTTGGCTGCAGCGCCCTATTCGGAACCATCAGGAACTTAACCAGCGTTATGATGCTGTCGACGCATTAAAAGAAAATCTGAATTTTGAAAATATACAGCTAACATTAAAACAGTTAGCCGATATTGAACGTATTGTTGCCCGTGTGGGCTTACGAAGCGCGCGTCCGAAAGACTTTGCTCGTTTGCGTGACAGCCTGGCTAAAATACCGGAAGTCAGAGCGTCTTTATCTCACCGTTCGCTGAGTTATCTGCACGACATTATTGCTCCCTTTCCAGAAGTGGTCGACTTGTTGACTAAAGCCGTTATTGAGCAGCCACCTTTATTGATTCGCGACGGCGGTGTTATTGCCGAAGGATATGATAGAGAGCTTGATGAATTGCGCGATCTTGCAACGGGTGCTACCGACTACCTGAAACAACTGGAGCAGCGTGAACGTGAGAGAAGTGGTATCGCCACATTAAAAGTTGGCTATAACAGAGTTCACGGCTACTTTATTGAGGTCAGCCGGCAGTCGTCAGAAGCGGTACCCGATGACTATCAGCGTCGCCAGACACTAAAAAATACAGAGCGCTATATTATTCCAGAGTTAAAGGAGCACGAAGACAAAGTTCTGAATGCTCAGGCGCGTTCTCTGGCCAGAGAAAAATGGCTTTACGACCAACTCTTTGAGCACTTACTGCCGCAGGTGACTGCATTGCAAAAAAGTGCTTCGGGTCTGGCTCAACTCGATACCTTGTGCTGTTTTGCACGGCTGGCTGACAATTATCGTTATTGCCGCCCGCAACTGCAAAAGGAAACCAGCTTAATTGAACTAGAAGCTGCCCGTCACCCGGTTATCGAGCAATTGAGTGACGCCCCCTTTATTGCTAACCCCATGTCGCTAACGCCGCAGCAACGCATGCTCATGATTACAGGTCCGAACATGGGGGGTAAATCAACTTACATGCGACAAGCCGCGTTAATCGTTATTCTCGCGCACATGGGCTGCTACGTACCAGCTGATAAGGCCGTTATTGGCGACATTGACCGTATCTTTACCCGTATTGGTGCCTCTGACGATTTAGCCTCAGGCCGTTCGACTTTTATGGTAGAAATGACAGAAACCGCGAACATTCTGCATAACGCCACGGCAAAAAGCCTGGTGCTTATGGATGAAATTGGTCGTGGCACTTCAACTTATGACGGCTTGTCACTGGCTTGGTCTTGTGCCGATTACCTGTCCCGACAACTCCAGTGCCTGACCTTATTCGCCACTCATTACTTTGAGTTAACGGAATTGGCAGAAGAGTTACCAGCCACGGTAAACGTGCACGTCGATGCGAAAGAGCATGGCGATACCATTGCTTTTTTACATAAAGTCAGCCCTGGAGCAGCCAGCCAGAGCTTTGGCTTGCAAGTGGCTAAACTGGCCGGGGTTCCGGAGCATGTCATTCATAAAGCAAAACAAAAGTTGTCCGAGCTGGAGCATACTCACCATGGTGGTTTAAACGAACCCAAACAAGCCACTATGGAGCTCACTCCTCCACCTGAAGCTATCCCGTCTCATACAGAAAAACGCAACCCACTGCTTGATGAGCTGGAAAAACTGGACATTAATGATCTGACTCCGAAGCAGGCGCTTGATATTCTTTACCAATGGCAGCAAAAACAAAAAGGCTCAACACAAAGTTGAGCCTTTTTAGTACGTTTAGTAACTGCTACTTTTACTGAGCAGTAAATAGTGAGTCTAACGTTAGGCCTTGCTGTTTTAACGAATCGCGTAATTTACGCAGAGCTTCCACTTGTATCTGCCGGACTCGCTCACGCGTAAGGCCTATTTCACGACCAACATCCTCCAGAGTCGAAGGCTCATAGCCCATCAGTCCAAAGCGGCGAGCCAGCACCTCACGTTGTTTCTGATTTAGCGACTGCAGCCATTCAGTGATATTCCCTTTCAGGTTTTCATCCTGCAAGACACCTTCCGGTCCGGTATCAGCATCATCGGTGAGGATATCCAACAAGGCTTTGTCGTTATCACCGCCTATGGGTGTATCTACCGAACCAATGCGTTCATTCAGACGCAACATTTTAGTGATATCACCCACGGGCTTATTGAGGCTTTTAGCAATGTCTTCGGCGGTTGGCTCGTGATCCAGTTTATGCGCAAGTTCACGGGCAGCACGAAGATACACGTTAAGCTCTTTAACGACGTGAATCGGCAGTCTAATGGTGCGCGTCTGGTTCATAATTGCGCGCTCAATAGTTTGTCGTATCCACCAGGTAGCGTAAGTTGAGAAGCGGAACCCGCGTTCAGGGTCGAATTTTTCAACCGCCCGGATAAGGCCGAGATTACCTTCTTCAACTAAATCTAATAGAGGCAGTCCCCGATTAGAATAACGACGGGCAATTTTAACAACTAACCTCAGGTTACTCTCAATCATACGACGACGGGCTGCTTTGTCGCCTTTTAGCGCACGACGGGAATAAAAGACTTCTTCTTCAGCTGTCAGTAATGGAGAGAAACCGATTTCTCCCAAGTATAGCTGCGTCGCGTCCATCTTCTTTTGATACTGAGTTGAAGACGATGATAGCGCCTCTTCTAACTCTTCTGCTGCACTGTCCGTGCTATCTACAATAGACTCATCTTCATTAGCTTCGACGTTTTCAACTGCTTCTTCCTTTATGCGGCTCATAACAAGCTCCTGTTATACTGAACACCGTGTTACAACACACGTCGACTTCCTTATCTTGTTATTATTATTCCCACATGACTAGCGAGATTTGGGTAAGTAATGCCTCGGATTGACCGACTTACCACGGAAACGAACTTCAAAATGCAATTTCACCCGAGAACTACCGGAGTCTCCCATACGTCCGATAGTCTCACCTACGTCCACCCATTCTTTTTCCTTCACCAGAATGTCTTCGTTGTGAGCATAGGCAGTAATAAAATCATCGTTATGTTTCAAAATGATTAAATTACCAAACCCGTGTAATGCGCTTCCGACATAAACCACTTTCCCTGCCGCCGCAGCATTAACTGAATCTCCCCTGCTACCGGCAAAGTCTATTCCTTTATTGCCTTGTTCACGCAACGAGAAATCGGCTATTACTTTCCCCGATGAAGGCCAACGCCAAACAATATTATTGTTGCTCGGTAGCACCACTTCAGGCCGCTCAATTCGCTGTCTCGGTTGGCTATTGCTACCCTTATCGGTTTGTTTTGCAACCGTTTTTCTTGTGCTTGTTTTTTGACCATACCCTTTCTGTTTCTTATTAGCAACGGGCGTTTTTATATTATTTTGTGCGTTATCAGAGGCTTTTTTATTCTGTTTAGCACTAGCTGTTCGCTGCGCCTTTCTGGCTGTGGTGGTGCCCCGTTGCGGCGCGCTTTCCAGGCTCAATTTTTGTCCCGGATAAATAGTGTAAGGTTTTTGTAAATTATTGATTTGGGCAATATCCTGGACATCCAGGTTAGCCCGAAAAGCTATTGAATAGAGTGTTTCTCCGGGCTGAACTTCATACTCTTTTTCGTTAATGGAGTTAGCTTCAAAATCGAGGTAAGTTTTACCAGTATAAAGCTCTTCGACTGGAGCAGGTGCCGACCGGCCACTACAAGCCTGCAGTAGAGTTATGGCAAACACCAATAATACAGATTGCTTAATTGCCCCGGACGATACCAACATCATTTATACCAACTGCGCTATTACGTACCCAATAATAACCAGTATTACCAGTGTCCAGCCAATGCGGTCAACATATTCACGGAGTTTTACGCCCATTTCCGGACCACCAGTACGTAATAACCAGGCCACCAGATAAAAACGCATGCCGCGACTAATAGCCGATGCAATAACAAAAGGAAAAAACGCTATCTGCATAACACCGGCAGTTACCGTAAATAATTTATAAGGAATGGGAGAAAAGCCTGCAATAAACACTATCCAAACGCCCCAGTCCGCAAACCAACCCTGAACAGTAAGTAGCTTCGACTCGTAGCCAAGTGCCTCAACCGCTGGCAGAACTAATGATTCATAAGCCCAATAGCCCAGAAAGTAGCCTAAAATTCCGCCTGCTACTGAGGTAACTGTCGTCAGAAACGCTAATCGCCAAGCTCTTTTAGGCTGAGTCATTGCCATTGGCGCCAGCATGACATCGGGTGGAATAGGAAATATCACCGATTCCGCAAAACTCAACAGACCAAGAATAATGTCTGCTCTGGGATGCTGAGTCCAGGATAAAACTTTATCGTACAGTGCGGAGAACAGCTTCAAACGACATCTCCCTTAACTAAAGGCACGAAACGCACATCACCAATACGCTGTTGTTCCAGAGAATCACCAAAGCGACGCATAACTACGAGGCTCTGCGACTGGTTCTGCTCACCGACTGGAATAATCATCACGCCGCCGTCGGCAAGCTGATCGACTAAATCCTGAGGTATGTCGCTGGCCGCGGCGGTAACAATAATGCCGTCGAACGGACCTTTGCTGCGCCAGCCCGTCCAGCCATCGCCATGACGCATAGAAACATTATGTAAATCCAGCTGACGCATGCGGCGCTTCGCCTGATATTGCAAAGTAGCAATGCGCTCAACACTAAAGACTTTATCAACTAGCTGAGCCAGAACCGCCGTCTGATAGCCTGAGCCGGTACCTATCTCCAGCACATTTTTACAATGGTGCTGCATTAACAGCTGCGTCATAGTCGCCACCATTAACGGCTGCGAAATGGTCTGCCCGTTACCAATGGGTAACGCCGTATTTTCATAAGCTTTGTGAGCTAATGACTCGGGCATAAACAGATGTCTTGGGGTTTCAGATATCACCCGCAAAACCTCTTTGTTGGTAATACCGAGATCCTCTAATTGTTGAATCAATCGCTTAACCCGCGACTGCCCATTACTAATCATCATTTTTGTTGTTCTAACCAGTCTGTCAGTGTATCGGTGTGGCGTTGCGCGGTCATATCCAGGCTTAACGGTGTAATAGAGACATAACCTTCATGAATCGCGGTAAAGTCGGTATTAGGCTCATCACTTGCATGATGCCCAATTGGCCCATACCAAAAGATTTCGCTGCCAAAAGGGTCACGGTCGTGAACCATGGTCTCTGCGCGATGCCGACGCCCCAATTTAGTCACCCGGGTACCTTTTAACTTATCATAAGTCGTGTAAGGCACATTGATATTCAGTACCGTATCAAGCCGCAGCGGATCGTTTTCCATATTTGCGACAATTTCTGCCACGACCCGTCCGGCGGTATCATAGTAGTCGTGTCCGCGCCCCCCCATTGACACCGCAATGGCAGGCAGTCCCATAAAGCGCCCTTCCATCGCTGCCGCCACCGTGCCTGAGTACAACACATCGTCACCCATATTAGGGCTGTCATTAATACCCGACACGACTAAATCTACGTCTTCAGCCATCGGCGAGTTAGTGCCTAAATGAACACAGTCTGTGGGCGTACCATTAACAGAATAGAAACCATTATCCAGCCGACGCACCCGCAAAGGATTATGTAAGGTTAACGAATTACTGGCACCACTGCAGTTACGGTCCGGAGCTATCACTCGTACATCTGCCACTTCTTTTAAAGCCTGGTACAACGCGAGAATACCCGGCGCATGCACGCCGTCATCATTACTTAATAAAATTTTCATCATCTGGATTCACCACTTAAGTCGACAATTTCATTCAATACGGTTGTTGCATAAGCACCGGACGGAAGCGTAAAGCGAAGCTCTGCGTCCTTGCCCTGCCAACTAATTTCGGGGTTTTCTACGCGCAACAGAATAGTCCGGCGAGCCGCCTCTACGCGCAGCTTTCTGAGCGCCTGTAACCAACTATCGAACGGTTGTAATAAACGTTGTTCAAAGGCGTCGGCTTCCCCTTTCACTAAGGGTTTATTTGTGCTTCCTGCTAGAGGTGCCGTTAAGTAAATATTGTTATTTGCCAGCCGCTGTTTAAGTTCGTCGTCCCATTGCTCTACGGTAAAAACCGACTGCGAGCCTTCCAGCATGACACAATCACCAGTCAAAGTTCCTTCTATACCAAACTGACGTATTCGCTCAGCCACTATCTCGTTGAATAAATAGCTGCGCAGTGCAGACAAATAGAGGCTTCGCTTGCTGCGGCTGATACGCGGGGGGCGGCTCGCCATAAGCCAGCGCTCGGCTTGTGCAACGTTATCTCCGCTGCGGCCAAAGCGCTGTTCGCCAAAATAATTTATTACGCCCTGCTCACTCACACCTTGCCAGAGGTTTTCAAGTGCCTCGCGGGAGCTGACATTAGCTAACCTGATAACGAAGCGGTTCGCACGGTGAAACCCCGTCTTTAATTTCTTGGTTCTGCGTATTACTCGCTCAACTGACATTTCTTCATCGTTTAACTCATTCCAGTTAAGCGTTTCTTTGCCGGGTAGTTGAATGGAAAACCATTGCCAGGTCACTGCCTGGCGATCTTTTAATCCGGAATAACTGACATTTCTTTCTGATACTCCGGCAAACCGGGCTATTTTTTCTGCACAAAAATTTGTATTAGCCCCGGTTTTTCTAACCCAAAGCCACTGGTGCTCACCTTCACCGTCATCAATAACATCCAACTGCTCAATAACCTGAAAATCTTCCGGCGTCTGTTTAAATTCGGCCTGCGGTCTGTCGCCTTTATGTAAACGCGGTAAATCAGCCAAAGACACTTGTGAGGGTGCCAACATTAAAATGACTCCATCAGAACCACAGCATGACAGGCAATACCCTCTTCACGCCCCACAAAGCCTAATTTTTCTGTCGTTGTCGCTTTGACATTCACATTGTCGATGCAGGTTTTTAAACACTGAGCAATGCTGGCCCGCATATCGTCAATATGTGGTGCCATTTTCGGAGCCTGAGCTACAATGGTTACGTCAATGTTACCCGTCTTAAACTCTTTTTCCTGACATAGACTTACGGCATGACTCAGCAATTCGGTGCTATCCGCCCCGGCATAGCGTTCATCGGTATCAGGAAAGTGCTGGCCAATATCACCTAACGCTAAAGCGCCTAATACCGCGTCGGTGACAGCATGCAGAACAACATCTCCGTCGGAATGAGCGACAAGTCCCTGATGATGCTCAATTTCAACACCACCTAAAATCAAAGGCTTATCAGAGCCCCAACGATGAACGTCATAACCATGACCAACACGGATTTTCATGAACGATGCCCTCTTTAATTTTTATGATCATTATTGTCCGCTAATAACCAGTCGCGAACACATTCAAAATCTTCCGGGTGAGTCACTTTTAAGTTGCGGATAGAGCCAGGAATAAGCGCCGGCTGGAAACCACACCACTGCATAGCAGAAGCTTCATCAGTTAACTGAGGGTTTAATGCCCCCATATGCTCTATGGCTTGTTGTAAACGCTCTGCATTAAAAACTTGTGGTGTCTGCGCCTGCCACAAGGCCTCCCGATCAACACTGGATTCTATATGGGTAACACCGGTTTCATCATTGACAGAGATAACAGCGCGTTTTAAGGAATCTCTTACCGGAATGGCAAGAATTGCGCCTTGAGGGTCCTTTAATCCGGTATTAATGACCGCTGTTAATGCCTTTTTTGGTAGGCATGGACGTGCTGCGTCATGTACCAGCACATGGGTAGCCCCTTGCGAAACAGCAACTTTAACTCCAGCCAATACGGATTCAGCGCGGCTGTTGCCGCCTGTCACAAAATGAACCTTTGTTGGCAGGCTCTTTTTAAGTTCAATAAGGTATTCAGCATTAGAGTCAGAAACCGCAACGAAAACCTGTTCAACCCGCGCATCCTTTAATACGGCTTCGATGCTGTACTCCAGCAAAGTCCGGTTAGCGACCATCAGAAACTGCTTAGGGATGTTAGCCTGCATCCGGCTTCCGCTGCCAGCTGCAGGGATCACAGCCATTAACGAATCAATCTGGCTTTGTGCGTGGCTTTCAGACTCACTCTTCATCTCGCTCACCCGCTCAGGCTATGGATTACGATCAGGTACAAGACGGAAGAAAACTTCATCCTTTTTTACCATCCCTAGTTCGTTACGGGCACGCTCCTCCAGCGCATCCTCCCCTTCGCGCAAATCTTCAATATCTGCGTAAATGAGTTGATTACGTCTTTCCAGATTTTCATTCGTATTTTTCTGATTGCTGACTTCTTGCTGCAACCGCCAATAATCCGGTAGGCTATTTTTGCCAAACCACAGACGGTATTGTAACGCAAGGAACAAGGCCAACAACACGACCAGAGTCACCCTCATGCTCAGCTCCGTTGTTTTTCCTGTTATCATTATGAAGACTATTGACGTGACTGAAAAGCCGTTTTCAGCATTATAAGACAAAAGAGGTTCATTTGGAGTATTTCGCTGCCGCAATAGTATTTTTCTTCGCAGCTTTGGTTCAGGGGGTAAGCGGTTTTGGCTCCGGTTTGTTAGCCGTCCCAATTCTGGCGCTGTGGTTCCCTATTAGCGTACTTACGCCTGCACTGTCTGTCATTAATATCGTGATTGGCGGCTGGATCTACTGGAAAAACAGAGAGGCGGCTCGCCCATCTCAGTGGAAATGGTTAATTTTTTCAGGCGTCATTGCTTCTCTGGTATCGGGATCTTTGCTGTTAAGCGTAAACGAACAGTTTATTAAACTGATTCTTGGTTTTGTCATACTGGCTGTTGCGCTCGCTTTGGCTAGCGGTAAACAACTCCCTACGGCTGAACATGCGCCCGGACATATTGCGGTAGGTACAGGCTCTGGCTTGCTCAACGGGTTAATGACATTAGGCGGGCCTCCTATTGTTTTATTTCTGGCCAATGCCCGTATCCCAAAACAACAGTTTCGCGCTACACTCAGTCTGTTTTTCTGCTGCATTGCCATGGCAAACGTCGCTAACTTCTCGCGACAATCTATTTACGCAGAGCCCCATCTCTATCTGGTACTCACTTTACTACCTTGTGCGCTTATTGGCGCCAGCGTAGGACAAAGACTTCAACAGCATGTATCAGAACAACGTTTTCGACAATTTACGCTGGCACTAATGATACTTTCGGGACTCAGTGTCGTATTGCAAAGTATTAAATAGTTTTAGTACTCCAGCCAACGGCTCTGGTAAAATTAAATTTATGCTTGAAACCCTGTACGCATTTTTCGATTTGGGTCAATTTTCCCAGTCCCCTATAAATGGCTCCCATAACCCGGGGTTAGTCATACTCTCCTATTGTGTCGCGCTGCTAGCTTCTTATACCGCGATACTCACACTGGAACGTGTACAAATATATCAGGCTAAGGTTGCTCGCTACAGTTGGTTAATTGTCAGCGCAGTTATCTCTGGCGTTGGTGTCTGGAGTATGCATTTTATTGGCATGCTGGCTTTTGAGCTTCACCTGCCCATGAGTCATAGCGTGTTGTTAACGCTTATTTCAGTTGTTCCTGCCATTGTCGGCAGCTTTATAGCAATGAAAATTCAAATGTCTTTGTCATCGGTGCGTGCAACACTCATCGCCGGAACTGTTTTGGGCGCCGGTATTGGCCTGATGCACTATACCGGAATGGCTGCAATGGAAATGTCAGCTCACCTTCGTTATGACCCTCTCTGGTTTGTACTTTCGGTATTTGTCGCCGTATCGTTGGGCATCATAGCTTTATTGGCATATCGCCATTATAAAAAATCGGAAAGAACCAGCTGGTTCAGGCGCAGAAGCGCACAAATTGTTGTTGCCGCCATTATTGCTCTGGCTATTTCTGGTATGCACTATACCGCCATGATAGCAGCCAATTTTTACCCTACCCGGGCACCCGATGCGGTATTCAGCGGCCATGGCAACTGGCTGGCTTACGTTGTCGGAATTGGCTCGTGCTTAACCGCTATAATGGCCATTATAGCCTCTCAGATAGACAGACGCTTGCAACAACAGCAAAAGTTAGCCCAAATGTCTGCAGAGCAACTTTATGAAGTTATTAGTGCCATAGATGACGGCTTGCTGCTATTCGACGAACACAACCGTGTTTTGTTAGCGAATCAGGCATTTACGCGACTTACCGGAGATGACCTGGAACGAATAAAAGGCAGTAAACTCAATATTGAAGACTATATTGAGCGCTCAGATAAGTTACTGGAGAATATTAAGAACTCACTAGCCCGCAGAGTTGCCTGGCAAGGTAAAGTTAATGTAAGAAAACGTTCTGGTACGACTTTCCCTGTTCGCTTAAGTATTTCAAAAGTACGCTATAACCAACAGAAAGAACGACATTTTGTAGCAACGGTCACAGACATTAGTGCAGAAGTTGAATCCAGTGAACGTATTCGTTATCTGGCTTACAACGATGCGTTAACCGGGTTAGCGAACCGCCGCTCTTTGTTGGATCATTTGCAAGATCAGCTCGCAACTTATAAAGAAGCAGGCCAAAACGGCGCGTTAATTCTCTGTGATATCGATAAATTTAAAATACTGAATAACACCCTGGGTTCGGATATGGGTGATTTACTGTTAAAACGCGTGGCAGAAAGGCTGCAAAGTTCGACGAAAGCCAACTCATTCCTGGCGCGTTTGAGCGCGAACGAATTCGCGGTCGTGCTAACCGGACTTGAGCGTGGTAATTCAGTCAATATAAAACAGCAATTGCTGACCCGAATTTATCAATTGCTGGATCAACTGCAACAGCCCTATCAGCTCAACAGCTACACGCACCTTTGCTCCTTTAGCGCAGGCGCTTCCTTGTTTGACGACAGCGAATCAAATGCTGAAACCTTAATGACCCAGTCAGGCCTGGCATTATCTCACTCAAAACGCAAAGGTACGGGAGAAGTCTCACTGTTTCGTCAGGAGTTTGCTGATGCAGTAAGTAAGCGAGTCAAACTGGAAGAGCAACTGCGTAATGCAATAAAACAGAACGAATTCGAACTTTATCTGCAAACTCAGGTAAATATTGAGTCAAAGCCCACCGGAGCTGAGGCGCTCATCCGCTGGAAACAAAGTGATGGCCGCTTTGTTTCTCCTGCTGACTTCATTCCTTTAGCCGAGGAAACCGGCTTAATTGTTCCTTTAGGGTACTGGATTACTGAGCGTGCCTGCCAAATTCTCCAGCAATGGCAACAGAGCCCTGAAAAAGCAAAGATGCAACTGTCGATTAACGTCAGTGCCAAACAGTTTCAGCAGCCCGAGTTTGTTGAGCAGGTTCAACTTCTGGTAGAGAAGTACGAGATACGGCCTCATCGATTAAAGCTAGAGCTCACTGAGAGTTTGCTGATGGATGACATTTCCAGCGTAACCAATAAAATAAAGCAATTAAAGCGCCTTGGTATTGAGTTCGCACTGGATGACTTCGGTACGGGTTACTCGTCGCTTTCTTATCTTATGCAAATTCCGTTCGACACCCTGAAAATTGACGTATCTTTCGTACGTAACATGCTGGATAGTATGGAAAAGGCTCAAATTGTTTACACTATTATTCAGCTAGGAGAAAGCCTTAAACTGAATATTGTTGCTGAGGGAGTAGAAACCGAAGAACAGTTTAATTATTTGGCGCGACTAAATTGCGATACCTTTCAAGGTTACCTGTTCAGCAAACCCGTACCTGAGTCTGAATTTCTGGCAGATAAGACAGCCCCATAGCTTAACGTAACTGGCTGTCTTTACTTCCACGCCGGTTAAAACCCGCTTTGTTTGAGTCCTGCTTGTCGAGTTCCGCCTGACATTCCACACACAGACGAACACCAGGAATCGCTTTGCGCCTGGCCTCCGGAATAGGCTCGCCACATTCTTCGCAAAACTCCAGACTTTCCCCGCCGGTAAGTTTGCTGCGTACACGTTTTACTTCATCTTCGGTACTGGCATCAATTTGTTCCTGTACGGCACCATCGTGCGACCAGCCACCCGCCATATACAACTCCTTAGAAAAATGGAGAACACAAACAGACGCTGAGTCTGATACATTAACTATAACGTAAAAATACATTGCTATTCAGGTTTTACCTATAAGAAACGACTATGAAACTTATTTATACCCATGAAAACAAACTATTAGTGGAAAACGCCCGTAACCTATTACAAATGGAAGGCATTGAAACAGTTATGAAAAATGAGTTTTCCAGTGGCGCCGCTGGTGATTTAGCGCCATTGGATACCTGGCCTGAATTATGGCTTGTTGATGATACTCAACTCGCTGTCGCAAAAACACTGATTGAAAATATGGAAGAACAAGCGAACGGCCCGGACTGGCGTTGCAATAATTGTCAGGAAATTAACGGAGCCGCTTTTGAAGTATGCTGGAGTTGCGGTAGCCCAGCTTAACCAAATCATACGGAACAAAAGGAGACATAAAATGAACGGAAGTGAAACTTATACAATGGCTTATTGGGGCGTACTCATTGCTCTGGTCATTTTGCTGGTTCAATGGGTTATTGCCAGCGGTCAAAAAGCGAAACAACCCGGTGCCGTTCCGGGTAAAATCGACGACTCACTGAGTCATTCATCTTTTGTGTTTCGTGCTCACCGCACGCTAATGAACTCGTTAGAAAACTATCCGCTGATGCTGGGCACAGTATTTCTGGCCTTCTTCATAGGTGTCAGCGCTTTCTGGACAGGGATATTTATCTGGATTTTCGCTATTGCTCGCTTAATTCACATGGTTCTTTACTACGCCATAGCAACGGAGAAAAACCCCAGCCCCCGCAGCTATTTCTTTATGATTGGGCTAGCAGCCAATGTTGCGTTATTGGTTTTGTGCGGCATAACTCTCATCTAAATACAATGGGCTGATCACACATCAGCCCATTCTCTTAACAGGTTATGAAACACCTTGGTCAGGCGATCAAAGTTTTCAGACTTACCGTTTGCATCAAATTCAGCTTTCAACGATTGTTCTATATCAAAGAGTAGCTCCCTGTAATTCGGCTGTTTAACCAAGCTTTGCACCCAGCCTATCATTGCCAGCCGGGAACCTTTAGTCACCGGATTAACCCGATGCAGGTAATGGCTCGGATACATAAGAATATCCCCCTGCCCCAATCGCCAGCTCCGCTCACCACTGGCATCCTCAATAACCAACTCTCCACCATCAAAATCCGATAAGGGTGACAAACCCAGCGTAAAAGAAATATCGGTTCTTACCCCGTTCATCAAGGAATCATCCATGTGAGTACCATAGTACTCTCCCTGCTGATATCGGTTTATAGTCACCCGCGCCACCTGCTTTGGCCGCATAACCGATTGCACCAGAGCGTTTTGCTGAAGCCTGTCCAGCAGCACTTCTGTAGCTGCCTCAGACTTTTTACCCGACAGTTGCTGGTTATTTTTTACGTCTTTCGCTGCCCAGCCTGCGGTTTTCTTACCATCACTAAACTGCCCGGCATCAAGGCCTGCAACAATACTCTTTACCGTATCTGTATCTACGGCATTGCTAATTTGTAATATCATGCTTTCACACTTCTAACTTGCGAATAGTTATCATTTCTGCAAATATACATTAGTTAACTCTCTCAAAAAAGCATACTAAGGTCTTTATATGTTTGAAAAGAAAAAAGTTTGGCTTGGCGTTGGCAGTGTTCTGGCCACCACCGTAGCAGCATCACAGGTAACAGCAGCGCCACTGACGCAACCGGGCGCGGCACCTTCCATGTTCATGGCTGCCCCTATGGCAGAAGGCGAAATGGCCGCTCCTGAAATTGATTTAAACACCAATGACACGGCGTTTCTGGCTCAGCTCGGTTTTATTCGCGGCCATTTATGGGTGGGAATGAAACTGTACGAGCAAGGCCACATTGAAATGGCTAAAACTCACATGAAACACCCCGGTGACGAGCTCTATAGTGGTCTTACTGAAGCATTTGAAGCACGCGGCTTGCCTGGGTTTGCCGAACCGTTAAATACTCTGGCGGAAAGTGTCATTAATGATAAAGATGAAGACACGGTTATGAACAACTACAAGGCTCTGCTGGACTCTATCAGCGCTAACGAGCCTATTGCTGACATGTCAGCTAAAGACGTCATACTGAGTGTTTCATCAATGCTAATGGTAGCCGCCGACGAGTACGCTATAGGCATTCAAAATGGCGAAGTCACTAATGTTCACGAATATCAAGACGCCATGGGCTTTAAAGAAATTGCGCTTGAACGCTTAAACCGTATTAATGATAAAGAAGCAGAAAAAGCTGAAGAAGCCATTAGCGAAACCCGCAAGGTCATCAGTAACCTTGAAAACCTCTGGCCTACTACTACCCCAGAAGGTGAATTTGAGGGAGATCCGAGTAAAATTTACGGTGCTGCCTCTCGTATTGAACTGGAAGCACGCAGCATTTAATACCTACCACCTGCATTCGGCTTACTTCTTTTACACATAAAGGAGTAGGCCTGAGTTACCCCTTCATTTCACTCGCAAAAGCTCATTAAAGCAGTATTCTAAAGGCATCTTAAGTCAATTACGAAGGTGTCGTTATGAGCATTCAGTCTCTTTGCAAAATTTCAGTCATTGCCGTTTCATTAGCTGGCTTGTTTATGAGCCAGTCAGCCAACGCAGGCGAAGGCGAAAACGTTTACAAAAAATATTGTCAGGCATGTCATCAACCAAATGGCAAAGGCATGCAGGGCGTATTTCCTCCGCTGGCAGGAAATACAAATATCAAAGATAACCCCGACTACATAGCTAAGACAATTATCAATGGTAAGTCCGGCGCGCTAACCGTTAACGGAACAAATTACAACGGAGCTATGCCGCCCATGGGTTATCTGAAAGACGCCGATATAGCGACCTTAGCTAACTACATCAATACCGATCTTGCAGGCGGCAGTGAGACTATCACAGCCGAAGCCGTTGCCAGTTTGCGTTAAACCTATTTGTTATCAGTTAAAGGAAAAATCATTATGAAAACTCTAAGCTTATCAATTATCAGTGCCTCTCTTCTGGCTGCTATGGCGTCAGCGTCAGCTCCGGTTAATGCGGAAGAGCTCAGCCTTAAGCACGACAGCGAATATGTCATTGATGGTAAAATCTTTGGATTACCAGAAGCTAAAGTCTACCGCGAAGACTACAACGGCCCAGCGGTTGTTGGCGACTATCTGACTCAGGTTCCAAACATAGCGAAACTTGACTACGAAGGTAACAAAACTCATGACATACGCATGGATGTTTTCTCTCAGAAAATAGAAGTAGCACCGGGAGTAACCTATTCGGCCTGGACATTCGGTGGCTCAGTACCCGGCCCGGTATTGCACGTACGTGAAGGTGACCGTGTTATCTTCAAAATGAAAAACCGCTCTGACGAAGAAGTGACTATTACTAAGCCAGTTAAAAATGGTGCTCCGTTCATTCAGCAACTGCAGGCCAACGGTTATCAGAATAACCAGCCAGTCGTTAACCCAATGCCCCACTCTATGGACTTTCATAGTGGCACAGTAGCAGCGGAAGACAAATGGCGCACAATATCTCCTGGTGAAACTATTGAGTTCGAATGGATAGCCAACTACGCGGGTACTTATATGTATCACTGTGGTACTTCCAGCGTACTCATGCACACAGCTATGGGCCAATACGGCGCCGTTGTGGTATCTCCTAAAGATGGCTACCCAACTGACAAAGACGTTGATAAAGAATTCGTTCTGGTTCAGTCAGAGCACTATCTGGAAGAAGCATCTGAAGGTAACTACATCTATAACCACGGTGCAGCTTTAGACCGCCAGCCAAGTCATGTGACCTTTAACGGACATGTTGCAGCACTTAGCGACAACCCTTTACGAGCGAACGAAGGTGACCGTGTGCGCTTACATGTTTTAAACGCAGGTCCTTCAGGCACTTCCAGCTTCCACGTAATTGGTGCGATTTTCGACCGTGTCTGGTACGAAGGTGATCCGCGTAACGAATGGTATGGCATGCAAACCGTGCTGCTGGGTGCCAGTAACAGCGCAACCATTGAATTTATTGTTCCGGAAGAAGGCATCTATAAGTTGGTCGATCACGAATTTGCTGATGCAGAGCGTGGCGCAGCTGGTGCATTAATTGCCGGTCCGCGTAAAGAGAAATAAGGGGAAACTTATGGTTAAGTGGCTTGGAGTTGCAGGTGTTTTATTGTCACCCTTAGTGCTCGCTGATCCAGTTCTGATCAATGGGGGTACTTTCGAACCTCCGGTCTTACTGGACAAAGAGCGCCTCAGTATAGAAATGGAAAGTTTCATGCTGGACGCAACCCCTGTCACTAACCAAGAGTTTCTGGAATTTGTCATTGAACAACCTCAGTGGCAGCGAGACAACATCGCTGCCCTATTCCATGATGGAAATTACCTGAAGCATTGGGATGATAATACTGAATTTGCTAAAGGCAAAGACAACGAACCAGTCACTTATGTGTCTTGGTTTGCCGCACGCGAATACTGCTCCGCACAAGGTGGCCGTTTGCCTGGTCTTAACGAGTGGGAGTATGCGTCGGTCAAATATCGGCAACAGCAGAACATCAGCGACGATGATTATGCCCGTAACCTGTTTGCCTGGTACAGCCAGCCACACAGTGCGAAACAACAAACCGTCGACCCAAATGCTGACCAATTGATGCACATGCACGACCGTGTCAACGAATGGGTAGACGACTATCAATTATTATTAACCAACGGCGATGACGTCGATTTGCTCTCCGGCTCATGTGGCGACGGAGCGCGCTTTATGTCGAGTTTTAGTAACGCCAATTACGCCACATTTTTCCGTTATCAGTCACGCAGTGATTACGCCCCGCAAAGTGCGACCAGCACTATGGGTTTTCGTTGCGCATACGACCTGGAGAACGACCATGAATAAATTGCTAAAATTGACCGCCCTGGCTTCTTTGATCTTTGCTGTCCAGTCTTTTGCGCAGGATCACTCGCATCACAATATGCACAAGAATCAGACAGCTAACGACCACAGCAATCATACGGCAATGAACGCAGCAGAGGTCTCTCACTCCGAGTCGGTATACCAGATAGATGCTACCTGGAACACGCATAAGAATAGCCAACTCAAGCTTTCAGAACTTGAAGGTCATCCCGTTATTCTTTCCATGATTTATGGCAGTTGCACCACCGCCTGCCCAGTGTTGGTTCATGACGTAAAACGCTTATACAGCAAGCTGGACGAAGACACTAAACAGCAAGTTAAGCTCGTTATGGTGAGTTTTGACACCGATCGCGATACACCCGAGGCACTCGCTGACTATGTTAAGCAGTATCAACTTAACAACGACAACTGGCTGTTTCTGAACGGTTCGGAGCAGGATATCAGAACCTTAGCTACAGTACTTGGCGTGAGGTATCGACAGCGTCCGGACGGTGATTTTGATCACAGCAATTTGATCACTATTCTCGATAAACAAGGGCTTATTGTTGAACGCATAGAAGGCCTAAGCCAGCCAATGGAGAAGCCAGCTAACGTTGTCGCTAAACTGGTTAACGATTAACAGCGGTTGCATTCGCTCTAAGATTTTGTTCCACTAAAAAGGAATCTTGTCGGAGTGCCGGTAGCTTTCTTAATGAAGTTACCGGCTGAGACCGCAATTGCGGGATCCGTTGAACCTGATCAGGCTAATACCTGCGAAGGGAACAAGAGAGCATCAGCATGACACGACCGTCGTTTCTGTGCTGGTGTTCCTTTCAACACTCCTGACAAGCATCTCTAACATCAACAAAATGAGAGAATGCTATGTCAACTGCACCATCGAATAATCGTTTAAACCGCCAACAGGCTGAATCTTTTTTATCATCGCTATCCGGGCATTATTACCCTAATTCCAGCCGTGAATTTCTTTCAGGCAGCAACAAAGACATCCAGGTTCCCTTTCGCCGCATTCACCTTAGCGAAACTTTGCACCAACCCACGCCGGGCGTAAAGCTACCACCAAACGAACCGGTAGATGTCTATGATACCTCCAGCGTTTACGGCGACCCGGAAGCTGCAATTGACGTAAAAGTGGGTTTGAAAAAGGTTCGTGAGAACTGGATTCAGGATCGCCATAGCGAGAACCAGCAATACAATCACGGCATTACGCAGTTAGCTTACGCAAGGCGCGGCGTGATAACCCCTGAGATGGAGTTCATTGCACTGCGCGAGAATATGGGGCGGGAGCACCTTGAAAACCCCATAACGCCGGAATTTGTGCGCGACGAAGTCGCCAGTGGACGCGCGATTATTCCCGTTAATACCCACCACCCCGAATCAGAACCAATGATTATTGGCCGCAACTTTTTGGTTAAAGTGAATGCCAACATTGGTAACTCATCGGTTAGTTCGTCTATTGAAGAAGAAGTCGAAAAGCTGGTATGGGCGACTCGCTGGGGCGCTGATACCGTAATGGACTTATCTACCGGCCGTAATATTCACCAAACCCGGGAATGGATCTTACGCAACAGTCCAGTGCCTATTGGTACTGTGCCTATTTATCAGGCTTTAGAACGGGTCAATGGCGTTGCTGAGGATCTGAGCTGGCCAGTATTTAAAGACGTACTGCTGGAACAGGCTGAGCAAGGTGTGGACTATTTTACGATTCACGCCGGCGTACTGCACGACTTCATTAAACTGACTGCAAAGCGAGTTACCGGCATAGTCTCCCGTGGCGGTTCGATAATGGCGAAATGGTGCATGGCGCACCAGCAAGAAAGCTTTCTTTATCAACACTTCCGGGACATCTGCAAAATTTGTGCGAAATATGATGTGTCGCTGTCTTTAGGGGACGGCTTGCGCCCCGGCTCCATTGCCGACGCCAACGATGAAGCTCAGTTCGCAGAACTTCGGGTACTAGGCGAGCTGACTCAAATTGCCTGGGAGTACGATGTACAGGTGATGATAGAAGGCCCCGGCCATGTGCCCATGCATAAAATTCAGGAAAATATGGATGAGCAGTTAAAGCACTGTCACGGCGCGCCGTTCTACACCTTAGGGCCGCTAACCACCGATATCGCACCCGGTTACGACCACATTACCTCAGGTATTGGTGCTGCCATGATTGGCGCGTTTGGCTGCGCCATGCTCTGCTATGTTACCCCGAAGGAACACTTAGGCTTGCCTAACAAGGAAGATGTAAAACAGGGGATGATCGCTTACAAAATAGCGGCTCATGCCGCCGATTTAGCCAAAGGACACCCAGGCGCTCAGGCGAGGGATGACGCTATGTCAAAAGCCCGCTTCGAATTCCGCTGGGAGGATCAATTTAACCTGGCGTTGGACCCGGTTACAGCTCGCAGCTATCACGATGAAACACTGCCTCAGGATTCGAACAAAACCGCGCAGTTTTGCTCCATGTGCGGTCCTAAGTTCTGCTCCATGAAAATTTCTCACGAGGTACGTCAGTATAATCCTGACACCCGCATTGATGTAAAAGTGAAAGATGCGGCGACCGAAGGAGCAGAATGATGTCGGTACCTGTCGTATGGACCCTCGCAGGTTCTGACAGCGGCGGTGGCGCAGGCATTCAGGCGGACTTGCACACGTTCCGTAGTCTGAACGTGCATGGCTGCAGTGTCATAAGCACAATTACCGCCCAAAACTCTGTTGCAACCACCGGGTTATTCCCGTTAGCTGCTGACGCCGTTCGTCAGCAGTTGGAATGCCTGCAACAGGACATGCCGCCTGCTGCGATAAAAATTGGGTTGCTTAGTAATGTGCAACAGCTTCAGTGTGTGGCTAACTTTTTAAAGCAATGGTCTGATCCCCTTCCCCAGCCTTTCGTGGTCTGGGATCCGGTGGTTGTCAGCACTCAGCAGGATCGCCTGTCGGAGCTCAAGCCTCAACATTGCGCGGAGTTATTCCCGCTGGTTGATATTATGACACCGAATTTGGATGAACTCAGTTGGTTGAGCGGATTAGAGGTTACTGATGAGGACTCAATGTATCGCGCTGCAGAACAACTCTTTCAGGCCGGACTGTCCCGAATTCTGGTAACAGGCACCGATTTTGGTCGCGCCGATGAAATCTCTGACTATTACCTTAGCTCCGATGGACATACCCAGTACATTCAGCAGAAGTTGAGAACAAAACACAGCCACGGAACAGGCTGCACCTTGTCTTCAGCCATTGCCGCGGCGTTAGCACATGACTATCCACTTGAGGATGCCATAACAGTCGCTAATGCCTACGTGCATCAGGGCCTGATTGAGGCGAAAGGTATAGGCAGAGGACCAGGCCCTGTTGCTCATACACACTGGCCACAGCAAATTGACCATTTTCCAAAGATTAATACGCCGGAGTTGCCCTGTGTTGACCTCCAGTTTCCCAGTCTAGACCAGGAACCCGGATTGTATCCGGTAGTGGATTCTTACGAGTGGATAGAAAAGCTCTTAAAACTGGGCATTAAGACACTGCAACTGCGTATTAAAGATCCTGATGCTCCTCAGTTGGAAACCGCTATTAAAAAAAGCATTCAGCTGGCAGAGAAATATTCAGCGCAGTTGTTTATTAATGACCACTGGCAACTGGCTATTAAGCACAACGCTTATGGCGTGCATTTAGGTCAGGAAGACTTAACCGAGGCTAACCTTCACGCTATTCAGCAAGCAGGGTTGAGGTTGGGCATTTCCACTCACAGCTACACCGAGTTATTGATTGCTCAAGCGTACACGCCATCTTACATCGCGTTAGGTCATATTTTCCCAACTCAAACCAAGACTATGCCATCCAAGCCGCAGGGGTTGCAGCGGCTACGCCGCTATGTCGCGTTATTAGCGCCAACGAACATACCGACAGTCGCTATTGGGGGCATTTCTTTAGAGCGCGTAGCTCCCGTAACAGCTACTGGCGTAAACGGAATAGCGGTTGTTAGCGCGATTACTGCTGCCAGAAACGTAGAGCAGGCTGTTCATCAGCTACTAACGGAGATGGAAGCTGAACTCGAGGTTAAAGAAAAGAACGAGGTTGCTCATGCTGAGTAACGAACAACTTCTGCGTTACAGCAGCAATATACTGATGAAAGAAATTGGCGAAACCGGACAACAGCGTTTGCTCAAAAGTCATGTGCTGATTATTGGCTTGGGTGGTCTCGGTTGTCCTGCCAGCCAATATCTGGCGTCATCGGGCGTTGGGCAAATCACACTGGTCGATCATGACACCGTAAGCCTCAGCAACTTACAGCGGCAAACACTCTATTCCAGCGATGATATTGGCTTGTCCAAGGCGCGGCAAGCTGGTCATTCTTTGTCACGGTTAAACCCGGACATTCGTATCACCGCTATTGAAGAAAAGGCCTATGAAGAAAACCTGGACGCGCTCGCCGAACAAGCCGATTTAGTCCTCGACTGCACCGACAATCGTGAGACCCGGTACCTTATCAATCAAAGCTGCTACCGACTGAACACCCCGCTCATTTCTGCTGCGGCGCGCGGCTTTAACGGGCAACTCATTGCGCTTAACCCGGAGCATTCCCACGGCTGTTATCAGTGTCTATATCCTGACGATGTTAACGAACCACTGAACTGCAGTAACTCGGGTATAGCCGCTCCTGTTGTGGGCATTATGGGATCCAGTCAGGCGCTACTGGCAATTAATTATTTTACCGGACATAAGCTTGTCTGGGGTTACCTGCAAACCTTCAATGGCTTATCGCAAAACTGGCAACAACTCTATTTACCCCGGGCCGCTTCATGCCCTGTATGCGGAGGTCAAAATGCACATTCAAATTAATGACAAAGATTATGAGATTACTGAGGAAAGCAATTTATCGCAGCTATTGTCTGCTCAGAACGTCGATACCTCGGCCGTTGCCGTCGCTTTAAACGGACAGATTATACACCGGGAGCAATGGCAACAAACCGAGCTTAAAAAAAACGATACCATTACACTTGTTCAGGCTGTGGCCGGAGGTTAAACCATGCTGAAAATAGCCGATCGCGATTTTCATTCCCGCTTACTCATAGGCTCAGGCAAATACAGTAGCGCGGATATTATGCAGAAGTCCCTTGCGGCTTCCGGTAGCGAGTTAGTAACGCTGGCATTAAAGCGCGTTGAACTTGAGCGCCCCACTGACGACATTGTCACACCCATTAAAAATTTGGGTTTACGGCTACTACCCAATACCTCCGGCGCAAAAACCGCGCAGGACGCGATTTTTGCTGCACGCCTTGCCCGTGAAGCTTTAGGTACCCATTGGCTTAAACTGGAAATACACCCCGACCCCAACTATTTGCTGCCGGATCCGATAGAAACCTTAAAAGCTGCTGAAGCATTAGTAAAAGAGGGCTTTACCGTACTGCCCTACTGCGGTGCTGATCCGGTCTTGTGTAAACGCTTGGAGGAAGTTGGCTGTGCGGCAGTTATGCCGTTAGGCGCCCCCATAGGCTCAAACCAGGGCCTGATTACTCGGGACTTCCTACGGATTATTATCGAGCAGGCTTCGGTGCCGGTCATTATCGATGCGGGCATTGGAGCGCCAAGCCACGCCGTTGAAGCCATGGAAATGGGCGCAGACGCCGTATTGGTAAATACCGCGATAGCTACTGCGAATGACCCTGTCGCTATGTCAAAAGCCTTTCGCGATGCCGTTATTGTTGGACGCCAGGCCTTTGAAGCAGGCTTACATCAGAATGCTTCATTGAAAGCGTCCGCATCCAGCCCGTTAACGGAATTTCTGGAGTCGTTATGAGCTTTTACACTGTCTGGGAGCAAACCAGCTGGGACAATACCCGCCTGCATCTTTACAGTAAAAACGCGGCTGACGTTGAAACCGCTTTAAACAAAAAACATCTGAATACAGACGATTTTATGGCGTTACTGTCGCCCGCGGCGGAGTCCTATCTGCCCCTTATGGCAAAGCGCTCACAACAACTGACCCGGCAGCGCTTTGGTAATACCCTGCACCTGTTTATTCCGCTGTATCTATCGAACCTTTGTGCTAACGATTGCAGCTACTGCGGCTTTTCCATGAGTAACCGCTTAAAGCGTAAAACGTTGTCACCAACTGAAATCGAGCAGGAATGTCAGGCCATAAAAGCCAAAGGTTTTGACACCCTGCTGATAGTGACTGGTGAGCATGAAACCAAGGTAGGTATTGATTATTTTCGTCACGCGCTACCTATTATCAAACGCTATTTCAGCTATGTCATGTTTGAGGTGCAGCCATTGGCTACCCAAGAATACGCTGAACTACGCACGCTGGGTCTGGATGCGGTTATGGTCTATCAGGAAACTTATCAGGCCGCCACCTATGCTAAACATCACTTAAAAGGCAAAAAACGCGATTTCCGCTGGCGGCTTGAAACGCCCGACCGCCTGGGCGAATGCGGTATTGATAAAATTGGCCTGGGCTCGCTGATTGGACTGGAGGACTGGCGTATCGACAGCACCTTTACCGCCCTGCACTTGGATTATCTGCGGCGACGCTACTGGCGCAGTCGTTACTCATTGTCATTTCCCCGGCTACGGCCCTGTGCCGGAGGTGTCGATAACGCAAAAACAATTTCTGATAAACAACTGGTTCAGTTAATTTGCGCCTATCGGTTGCGGTTCCCCGATGTAGAGCTCAGCCTTTCCACGCGCGAACAGCAGGCGCTTCGTGATGGATTGTTCCGGTTAGGTGTGACCTCGGTCAGTGCCGAATCGAAAACTCAGCCCGGCGGTTACGCCAACGAGCAACAAGAGCTGGAACAGTTTTCCATAGATGACGACAGGCCAGTAAGTGAAGTGGCGCAGGCAATAAAAGCGAAAGGATTACAACCGGTATGGCAGGACTGGCTTAACGAGCTATCCGCAATGCCACCTGAAACTTTTTCCAGTCCAGAGTAGCCACCAGTAACAACTCACGCAGCGTTAAGGTGCGTGGGTTAACGCGCCCTTTATGATTCCACTGATGTCCACAGCTGGCTGCGGTCATAACGCGCTTATTAGGCTTGAGTAAGGTATCCTGACTATGTTCACCCTGCCCGGTAAAATCAAACCAGCCACGGTAATTCAGATGCAGACGCTTTTTATCAGGATCCACCCGGTCGATACTGTCCAGCATTATGGTCGTAAATTCAGGGGTTTGATAGCGAACCGGAACCACCAACCCCAAAGCGGCATGCTTAGCAAACCATTGGCTCTGCCCTTCAGCAGATATACCAGCTGAAGGAACTTTTGTCGGCTGAGGGGCTTGCCAGCTGGCGTTCTGAACATCCAGTTTTAACGGCGAATGTTGTACCGCGTTAAGACAACCATGAGCGGCGTGACGAATATAGTGCGGAAGACTGGCTAAACGACGTTGCAAAGCCGCAACAGGCATATCATTAACCTGCGCAAGTTGAGGTAATTCGCGTTCATACAGCGCTGAACACAGCTCGGCAAAATCGCCTTGCTGTGCCAGCGGCTGAAATATGTCCGCCTGTTGATTAGCCAGCGTTGACTTCCTGTCGTCCGCGGTAAGGCGCTTGGCCATTAAGATCGCCCTCTATACGCAATAATTGGTTGTACTTAGCAACCCGGTCAGAGCGACACAGTGAACCGGTTTTAATTTGACCCGCTGCGGTGCCTACTGCTAAATCGGCAATGGTGGCGTCTTCGGTTTCACCTGAACGGTGAGAAATAACCGCCGAATAACCCGCTTCACGCGCCATTGCTATAGCTGCTAAGGTTTCTGTCAGGCTACCAATCTGATTAAATTTAATCAAAATTGAATTGGCAATCGACTTGTCGATACCTTCTTTCAGAATACGCGTATTGGTCACAAACAGGTCATCACCGACCAACTGTACTTTGCTGCCCAGTTTTTCGGTTAAGACTTTCCAGCCGTCCCAGTCGCTTTCATCCAGGCCGTCTTCAATAGAAATAATTGGGTAACGATCGCAAAGCTCTGCCAGGTAGTCGGCAAACTCTTCCGCAGTAAAGGACTTGCCTTCACCGGACAATTCGTATTTACCATCACGGTAGAATTCAGAGGCCGCGCAATCCAAAGCCAGGGTAATGTCGCTGCCCATTTTATAGCCCGCGTTTTCAACCGCTTCGACAATCACCTGCAAGGCTTCTTCGTTAGACGCCAGGTTGGGCGCAAAGCCGCCCTCGTCACCAACCGCTGTGCTTAAACCGCGCTTCTGCAGAACCTTTTTCAGAGCATGGAACACTTCAGCGCCCATACGCAGGCCTTCTTTGAAGCTTTCAGCGCCAACCGGCTGGATCATGAACTCCTGAATATCCACGTTATTATCTGCATGTTCACCGCCGTTTAAGATGTTCATCATTGGCAATGGCATGCTGTATTTACCGCTGGTGTTGTTCAGGTTAGCAATGTGTTCGTACAGCTCGATGCCTTTACTCAAAGCCGCTGCTTTAGCCACCGCCAGAGAAACAGCCAGAATGGCGTTAGCACCCAGCTTTTCTTTGTTATCAGTACCATCGAGCTTTAGCATAATGTTGTCGACAGCGTCCTGGTTAGTCGCATCAATACCGCTTAATGCTTCAGCAATAGCACCATTAATGTTAGCAACCGCCGTTTCAACACCTTTGCCCAGGTAACGCGACTTGTCACCGTCACGCAGCTCCAGAGCTTCACGTGAACCGGTTGAAGCGCCACTTGGTGCCGCTGCACGGCCCATATGGCCCGACTCTAAATAAACGTCAGCTTCAACGGTTGGGTTACCGCGGGAATCCATGATTTCGCGACCAATAACTTTAACAATATTACTCATGCTTTAATCCTGTTTAATGCTTAATCATTAGCCGGGTTATTAACCCAAACGCTCTTTATGAAATTCGCCTGCAGCTTCTATAAAGCCTTTAAATAACGGGTGCCCGTCACGCGGCGTTGAAGTGAACTCCGGATGGAACTGTACCGCAACAAACCAACGGTGTTTCGGGTTTTCCAGAATCTCAACTAACTGCTTGTCATGCGAGTAACCCGTGATTTTTAAGCCTGCTTTTTCCAGCGGCTCAATGTAATGGTTGTTTACTTCGTAGCGATGGCGGTGACGCTCTTCAATGGTTTCTTTGCCATACATTTTAAGCGCTTTAGAACCTTTTTCTAAATGACATTCCTGTGAACCAAGACGCATCGTGCCGCCTAAGTCGGAATGCTTGTCGCGCAGTTCTTTTTGACCACTGGCGTCCATCCATTCCGTGATAAGACCAACTACCGGGTCACTGCAATTTTCATCAAACTCAGTGCTGTTAGCGCCGGTTAAACCAGCAACATTACGGGCAAATTCAATCATTGCCACTTGCATGCCTAAGCAAATGCCTAAGTAAGGAATGTTATTCTCGCGTGCGTATTTTGCCGCAATAAGCTTGCCCTCTATGCCACGATCACCAAAACCGCCTGGCACCAAAATAGCGTCCACATCTTCAAGCTTAGACGTACCTTTGGTTTCTAAGTCTTGAGAGTCGATGTAACGAATGTTTACCGTTAAACGATTTTTAAGGCCGGCATGAGCCAGCGCTTCGTTCACCGACTTATAGGCATCCGGCAGTTCAACGTACTTACCGACAAAACCGACGGTCACTTCACCATTCGGATTAGATTCTTGATACAGAACCTCTTCCCATTCATGCAAGTCGGCTTCGGGGCAATCTAAATTAAAGCGCTTGGTGACTATGTCATCCAAACTCTGGGCCTTTAACATAGAAGGAATTTTGTAAATGCTGTCTACGTCGCGCAAGCCAATAACCGCTCGCTCTTCTACATTGGTAAACAAAGCAATTTTCGAACGCTCTGTTGCCGGTAAGGAGCGATCCGAACGACACACCAATACATCTGGTTGAATACCAATAGAACGCAGTTCTTTCACTGAGTGCTGAGTCGGTTTGGTTTTCACCTCACCCGCAGCGCCTAAGAATGGCACCAGGGTCAGATGCATAAATAAGGTGTGGTCACGACCAATTTCTGTGCCCAACTGACGAATGGCTTCAAGGAAAGGTTGTGACTCAATGTCACCCACCGTGCCGCCAATTTCAATAATGGCAATGTCGAAGCCTTTACTGCCTTCAATAACACGACGCTTAATTTCGTTGGTAATGTGAGGAATGACCTGAATGGTCGCTCCTAAAAACTCACCTTTACGCTCACGGCGAATAATGTCTTCATAGACACGGCCGGTGGTAAAGTTGTTGCTGCTGGTCATACGGGTGCGGATAAAACGCTCGTAGTGACCAAGGTCAAGATCGGTTTCAGCTCCGTCTACGGTGACAAAAACTTCACCGTGCTGAATTGGACTCATGGTACCCGGATCTACGTTAATGTAGGGATCCAGCTTCATGATAGTAACGTTAAGGCCCCGTGCTTCTAGAATTGCCGCCAGGGAGGCTGCAGCAATGCCTTTACCCAGCGAGGATACAACTCCGCCGGTTACGAAAATATAGTTTGTCGCCATGTGATACCTAGTTGGTCAGGTCAAATTTGGGATTGCATTCAGACGGGAAAGTAGTATACCGAAAGACGACCTTAACAACAAATAAAAAGCACGCCACCTGTCTCCAACCAAGCACTTTTGCTAGTATAGCGCCAGCTAAAACCTATTCGGAGTTACTTTATGTCGTCCTGCTGTGGCACCACCGCACAACAACACATCGACAAAGCACAAAGGACATTATTATGGACCGTGCTGGTTCTTAACGGAGTGATGTTTTTCGTTGAATTTATTGCGGGTTGGTTAGCAGAGTCCAGTGGGCTTTTTGCCGACTCATTAGATATGCTGGCGGATACTCTGGTTTATGCAGTTAGTTTGTATGCTGTTGGTAAAGCCATAAAATACAAAGCCAACGCCGCCATTCTTAACGGCACACTGCAAACCGTGCTGGCACTTGTGGTTTTGGCAGATGTGTTACAACGTTTAATTTTTGGCAGCCAGCCTAACGCCAACATGATGCTCTGGGTTGCCCTGCTCGCTCTTGCCGTTAATATCGCTTGTTTCGCTTTGCTGTACAGCTCGCGCAATGGCGATATTAACATTCGTGCCAGCTGGATATGCTCGCGCAACGACATGATAATGAACGGCGGGGTAATTCTCTCAGCTCTGCTGGTTGCTAAGCTTAATATGGCCTGGCCGGACTTAGTCATAGCCACAGTCATTGCTTTAATTGTGCTGCGCTCTGCAATACGCATTATTCGCGATGCACGAGCAGTAAAAGCGGGTGAGAAAACTGACCTTTCGGGGTGCTGCGGCTAGGCTCCAGAATATAGCAAAAAACGCTAAGATCTAAACTCAAAAGGCCCTTTAGATTCGCTGCGGATCACTACGGTACCAGCTAATATATCGTGCCAGCCCTGCTTTTTGTCGCTAAAACCTATCCAGAAGAAGCCTAGAAAAACCGGAAGGATAGAGAGAATATAAGCAAAATAACGGCCGATGGCTTTCCCTATACTCAGGGTCCCCCCAGTATGCTCATCCACTACCCGTAATTTCAATATCATTTTACCGGGTGTTCCTAAGAACTTAATCCAGAAAAAGATAGTCAGTATGGCCGGTATAACGTAGTTAATCAGTACGTCCCAGAAGCCGTATATCAGCTTTTCACCTTGCCAGTACTCCTGACCGTAGATAAATCCAACGGGTATTGAAAACAAAATCACCAAGATAACAACGTCAATTAACATCGCTGCAAAGCGAATTCGAAACCCGGCGTACTTAGCGTATTCTTTTTTATCTTCCATTATTGTCCCTTTCCAATCCGTTTTTAATGATCGAGGCTTAATCATCAAACCGTTTTAGATAATGAAAAAGAACATATGTCCAAATAACAGCTGCGGGTATCAGACTAAAAGCAAGTTGAGCGTACATTTCAGAATTGCCGGTTAGTTCTACCGTGCTTATTGCTACTCCAATTCCCACACCGAAAAGTAAACTTAGAACGGAAAATAAAATGGTAAAGGCTTTGCGGTCGAATTTAGTTTCGCTAGCAGCTAATGCCTTCGCGCCTGAGTTCATGGTGTTTCCTTAATAGTCGCTTATAATCGGAACTTGATGTTTCAAGCATGTTAATAAAGTTAAACTTGCTTGTTAAGGGTAAATCAATAAAAAAGCGCGTTCGAGGTGAACGCGCTTATTCGGAAGCATTAATAAAATTACGTTTTCGCCTGTTTAAATCGATTTACCAAATAAAACAACGCGGGTAGAACAACCAGCGTCAGAAGCGTTGACGAAATAATACCGCCAATAACAACGGTGGCCAGAGGCCGTTGAACCTCTGCTCCTGTACCAGTATTAAATGCCATAGGAACAAAGCCTAAGCTCGCGACAAGAGCGGTCATTAATACCGGTCGCAGACGTTGTTGCGCTCCCTCAAATACAGCGTCTTTCAGCTGTAAGCCATCACGGAGTAACTGCCGGATAAAAGACAGCATAACAACCCCGTTTAACACCGCGACGCCGGACAAAGCAATAAAACCGACCGCCGCAGAAATAGACAGAGGCATCCCTCGCAATGACAAAGCGAAAATTCCGCCAGTTAATGCAAGCGGCACTCCGGTAAAGATAATCAATGCGCTGCTTAAAGAACCGAAGGCGCTATACAGCAGACCTAAAATCAGCAACAGCGTTAACGGAACCACCAGGCTTAAGCGCTGTGACGCTGACTTCAACTGCTCAAAAGTGCCGCCATAATCAATCCAATAACCAGTCGGAATATCCAGGTTTATGTTTAAACTCTCCTGAACCGCATTAACGAATGAGCCCAAATCGCGGTCAGTAACGTTGGCACTGACAATGACATTCCGTTTACCACTTTCGCGGTTAATTTGATTAGGCCCATTAGCTAAAGTCAGTTTAGCCACTTCACCTAACGGCACGTACTGTAGCTCTGGGTTATTTGCCGCAGGTACATCTACCGGCAGTTGTTTCAATTTTTCAATGTTCTGCCGCCAGTCATTGTCCAGCCGAACCAATAATTTGAAACGTTTGTCACCTTCATAAATAACCCCGGCCTGAATACCGCCTACAGCACTCTTCAGTGTACTTTGTACATCAGCAACCGTAAGCCCCAGCAACGCCAAATGGTCTCGCTTAGGTTCAACAGACAAGATAGGTAAGCCGGTCATTTGCTCAACGCGCACGCCGGAAGCCCCCGGAACCTCTCTGATAATAGCCGCCGCGGAGTCACCCAGTTGTTTGAGCTGCTCAAGGTCATCGCCGTATATACGTACACCAAGATCGGCCCGCACGCCAGCAATCAGCTCGTTAAACCGCATTTCTATTGGCTGGGTAAATTCGTACTTGTTACCGGGTAACTCTTGTACCGCCATACGAATTTCACTGACCAGTTGCTCTTTCGTTTTATCCGGATTGGGCCAGTCTTTGCGTTCCTTCAGCATAATGAAGGTATCGGCCACGCTCGGTGGCATCGGATCCGTTGCCACGTCCGGTGTACCAATTTTAGAAAAGACGCGCTTTACTTCGGCAAATTCAGCAACCACGGCTTCTACATCTTTTTGCATATCGACCGACTGCTGTAAGCCTGTGCCCGGAATTCGCAGCGCATGCATGGCAATATCGCCTTCGTCCAGTTGCGGCAAAAACTCCGTTCCCATACGGCTTGCCTGAAACAAAGAAACCGCAAATAGACCGAAACCGATAGCAATAACAAACACCGGAAGTTTTAACGCACCTCGTAACACCGGTTGATAGGCTTTACGAGCGCCGCGCATGACTTTGTTCTCGCCGTGCTTAATATTGCCACGGACAAAGATAGCCACAGAGGCAGGAACAAAAGTGACCGAGAAAATCAAGGCACCCAGCAGCGCTGCAACTACGGTGAAAGCCATAGGATGGAACATTTTTCCTTCCACGCCGCTTAATGCAAATATAGGCAGATACACCAACATAATAATGAGAACGCCAAATACTGCCGGGTTAAATACCTCACGCGTGCTTTTCATGACCTCAATCAGGCGTTCCTGAGTTCTTAACACCCTTCCTAACCGCTGTTGCGCATTACCCAGTCGTCGCAGAGCATTTTCCACTACAATAACGGCCCCATCGACAATAATGCCAAAGTCTATCGCGCCCAGACTCATCAAGTTGCCGGACACCTTATTCGTGACCATTCCGGTAATAGCAAACAGCATACTAAGCGGGATAACGCATGCGGTGATCAAGGCCGCTCGTATATTCCCGAGCAGAATAAACAGAACCACAACAACCAGAACCGCGCCTTCAAAAAGGTTCTTCTCAACCGTGGCAATGGTTTTATCCACCAAGGTAGTACGGTTATAAATGGGCTCGGCGACCACGCCATCCGGCAGGCTTTGCTGAACTTGTTCCAGCTTTTCAGACACCGCTTGTGCCACTATGCGACTGTTCTCGCCAATCAGCATCATGGCGGTGCCCAGAACCACCTCCTCCTGATTCGAAGTAGCCGCACCGGTACGCAGTTGTTTACCCAGTTTGACTTCAGCGATATGGCGAACCCGAACCGGCGCATCGTCCCGCTTGGATACCACCACATTGCCAATTTCTTCCAGAGATTGTAACTGGCCCGGCGAGCGCACCAGCCATTGTTCCCCGTTCTTTTCTATATAACCGGCACCAGCGTTTCGGTTGTTCAAATCCAGGGCCCGAAGCAAGTTTTGCATGGTCACTTTATAAGCCAGCATACGACCCGGGTCAGGTGCAACCTGGTATTGCTTTTCATAGCCACCGACACTGTTTATTTCGGTAACCCCTGGTACTTTTACCAACTGCGGTTTAATGATCCAGTCCTGTATGGTGCGCAGGCTTTCCGCAGTGTAAGGGTTACCCTCTGCGTCGGTTGCTCCGGGTTTTGATCTGACAACGTAATTAAAAATTTCACCTAGGCCTGACGCAATGGGACCCATAGCGGGTTCAACGCCTTGCGGCAGCTCACCCCTAACTTGCTGCAACCGCTCGCTGATTTGTTGCCGGGCCCAGTAAATGTCAGTGCCTTCTTCAAATACCACCGTCACCTGAGACAAGCCATAACGAGAAATTGAGCGGGTATAATCCAGCTTCGGAATACCCGCCATAGCCGTTTCTACCGGGTAAGTGATACGTTGTTCTGTTTCCAGCGGTGAGTAACCCGGTGCTTCGGTATTTACCTGTACCTGTACATTGGTAATGTCCGGCACCGCATCAATTGGCAGTTTCATGGTGCTGTACACACCAACGGCCGCAATCAAAAAGGTCGCAGCCACCACTAACCAGCGGCGTTCAACCGCAAAGCGAATGAGTGCATCAATCATGATAGTCCCCTTAGTGGCTGTGCCCTGCACCCTGTTTGAGAATGTCGGCTTTAATCAGATAACTGTTGCCAATGACATACTCAGCGCCTGGCTCAAGCCCCGAAAGAACCTCCACGTAGTCACCCGATTTGCGACCGGTTTTAATTTCACTGGCTTCAAACCGATTGCCGTCGCGGATAAAAACCACGGTTTTTCCGTTCAAGTTCTGAATCGCATCGGACTCAACCGCGACATTGGCAGTAAAGGTGTCAGTTGTGACATCCGCTTTAACATGCATACCCGGCCGCCAATGTCCTGACTTATTGGGCAACACGACGCGTGCCCGGGCTATGTGACCGCCGGTCATCTGAGGTGCAATGTAAGATACTGTACCGCTTACCATTTTATGGTGGTGTAAGTCATATACCTCGGCAGTCTGACCTTCCTGCATTGCTTCCACGTTTTCGGGAAAAGCTGACAACTCTACCCAAACTGAAGCGGTATTAATTACCTGAAATAAAGGTTGCTGATCCACTAACTCACCAACATTAGTAAATCGTTCAGAAACCTCGCCACTAATGGGACTGACTACACTGAACCTGGTACCTGTACTGACGTTTTCGACTACGGCAAGTACCTCGCCCTTTTCAACTGAGTCGCCGATATTGGCATTAAGCGAACTCACAATGCCTTTATAGCGGGCGCTAATATGCGCAATATTGTTATTCTCCGGGGCAATTACACCGAATACGGTTTGAGTCACAGCCATGCGTTGAGAGCTAACTTGCCCCATGCTCAGGTCGGCGTTTTCAATGGCTTTATCACTCAGTTCGGTATGCGACTTTTCATGGTGGTCATCTTCCGACGCCCAGATTTGGTGGGTGTAACTACAGACAGCCAACAAAGCAGCTGCTAAAAAGTAAGTTGATAATTTCACTGCTGTTCTCCTAAAAATGCTTGTCCGGTCATACGTTCCAGCTGAATGACATCGCTGTATATGGCGTGCTCCCGCGAAATTCTTTGATACTCGAGCTGAGCTAGCTCATTTTGCGCATCCAGCACCTGCAATAGCGAATGCGTACCGCGCACATAGCCCTGGTTCGTTTGTTCGACCAGTTGCTGTGCCAATGGCAATAGCGTGTCTTTCACTTTTTGTCGGTAGTTTTGGTGGGTTTGCAGGCTGTTTATTAGCGCCAGTGCCAGCGAGCGCAACTGAGTTCGCACCAGTTTCTGCTGCTGCAGGTTCGATTGATGCAAAACCCGACGCTGCTGAATACGCCCAATATTAGGATCTTGCAGTTGCAATGGCATCGAAGCTTCAACCACAAAACCGGTATCATCCGACTGATTGTTGTAACGCAAGCCAAATCCGAGACTTAAGTCAGAGGTAGAGTCTGCTTCCAACGCCTTTGCCTGAGCCTGCAATAAGTGTTCGGAATCTAACAGGCGTAAATATTCAGGCGCTTTATTTACTGCATTTAGAACGTCGGATTGCTTCGGCAACTTTAAGGGGAAATAAAAAGTCCCCGAAACTTGGTTAAAGTTTGGCTGCTCAGCCCACATTGCGCTGAGCTTTGCCTGCGCTTTAGCCAACTGGCCTTTCAGTTCCTCTATATCAGCCCGTTGGCTCTCGCGCTGAAGTTGGATACGGGTTACCTCAGAGTTTGGAACCGCGCCGGCATTTGCCCGCTCCTGTGCTGTTTCTAACAGACTCTCCGTACGATGGAGTTGCTGCTTGCTAAGGCTAATAAACTCCTGCAACTTGAGTACCTGGTAAAAGCGTTGTGTTGTTTGTGCCAGCACCTCAATGCGCTGGTATTCAAACTCGGCCCGTTGCACTTTTTCTTCGGCTGTTGCCGCATTAATGCGCTGCTGGCGTTTCTCTCCTAACTCAATGACCTGAGAGAACGATAACGTCATTTGCGCATTATCCAGACCGGAGCTTTCACCAGAGCCAGCAAAGTTTTCAACTTCCAGTCCAACTCTCGGGTTAGGTGAAAACTCAGCCTGCAGAGTCAGTGCCTCGGCGGCCTGCTGTTGGTAATCGTACTTTTGTAAATCGGGGTTACTCTTCAGCGTGCGGTTTAATGCATCACTTAAAGTTAAATCTGACGCGGCAGCACTAACCGGAAACACCAATATGGCACCCAGAAAGACCACCACGAAGCTCAAACGCTTCATGTTTTTTCTCCAATTGTTCGCTATTTAAAAATGACGGTAGAAATGGAGATTAAGCGTTTGGTGGGGGAACCGGCGGTTGATGGGCTAAACCCTTATCAAAAATCACAGCGGTAGGTTGAGCTTCGGTAATAACGGGACAAGCAGAGACACTAATGCCATAACCAGTAATGCAACTAACGTGCGCATGAAACTGGTGGTCGTGCCCCTGCTCAAGATCTAAAGATGAAGAATTCGGGCTATGTTCCAAACCATGGTTTACATCAAAAACAACATCCACACTGCTGTGGCTTGCGTCTTCCATATGGCCAACCACAGACGCACAGGTAAAAAAGCTGTGTATCAGGATGACTGTAATGAGTAACCATGAGATTTTCATGCCCGCTACTTTATCGAACTTAAGCCGCGAACGCTAGCGCAGAGCAATAAAGCTATAAGCCTATAAACTACTTTGCGTTATGCGTGCCAGTAGAATTCAAGTCAATATCTACGTCATAGTCGATAAATTTAGCCTCCCCCATATACCAAACTTCAAAGGTTTCGGGCTCGCCATAAAAATAGTAAACATCTACCGGTGGCTTGTTCCGACCATGAGCATACACAAAAGACTGCCTCGTTATTTCCTTTAGGTATCCCCTGCTGTCTTTAACAAAAACCTCATTCCGACGACGTTCTTGTTCGTACGCTTTTCTTTTTATCGTTTCACGCGGCTCAAACTCCGCGTAGTCAATAATGAGTCGGTTACCTTTTAGACTTACGCCTTGCGGCAATTCGTCTTTAGCATAGCTTTCTTTCGTCAGATTAGGTGCGATAAGCACCGGAAGCGCAGCTTTAAAGCGAGCAGGTTTAGTTGTGAACCTTTTTGGATAATAATCAATACTGTGCGCTTTAAAGTCATAAGCAAATTCAATGCTCTCTAAGTCCGTGTTTTCGAGGCTCCCACTTTTCTTTAACTCAACTTCAGCGGCATCCTGCACTGGCTCATTATTTTCATCAAAGAACTTATGACCGGCCATTGCAGATGCCGCCACCCGGTTGCCACTTTCAATAAATACATCGCTTTGTACATTGGGGTAAAACCACCTTATAACTCCGGGGGTTTCAACATCCTGTTTTTTCGGGTCGTCGAACTCATATCCTCGGAAATGTAGTAATGTCATTAAATCTGAAATTTCTTGTGCATTTAATTCGGTACGGGATGCTGTAACAGGCAGACGATCATTGTAAACAGGAGCCGTTAGCTCAATCTCAGGTATATCGCCCAGGCTGATCTCATAAGTCCGGGAATATGGCAGGTCAAGCACTGGAAGCTCTAACTCACGTTCCACTTTTTGGCTTTCTTCACCGTACACTAATAGCGTTAACAATCCTTTGTCTACTTGTCCGTTAAAGGCCCTGCCTAAGTATATTTTACCAGCGCGCGCCTCTTTACTGTCTTTTTGCCAGGCCTCAAAATCCTTTTTTACAGCTTCTAAATCGATATTTCCCTGTTTAGCCTTTTCTATCACCTCTTCCAGCAGGTCGTTTTCCTGATAAACCTCAGACATAGGCCGACGTCGAGTTGACCGCCAGGCAAGATAATCCCCATTGGCTGTAACGGCCTCAGCAAGAACATCTTCATTCCCAAACAATTTAGCGGGGGCAGTGCCGTCTTCAGTACTAATTTCAACTACGTAATAGTCTTCCCCAAACTCCAGCACGTTAATTAAAAAGCCGTCCCGCTCCAGAGTTTCTCCAACATCTTCAGCGCTGAGTTCAAATGTAATTATCTGTTCTGGCAATTCTGCATAAAACTCTCCCTTTACAGCAACTGGTCTGGGGGACTTCTCATCGCGTGCCTCGGTGAAACAGAATTCTTCACGTGTATCGACAATATCGCCCAATGCCTGCTTATTATTTGCCATATCAGGAAAGCTCGCATATTCAGGGAAGCCCAGGGTATCACCGTTGTCGAAAATCATATTGGTGTATGTCAGACTGTAACGAAACGGAAACTCAAAGCCAGGCTTCAGAGTAAAACCCTGTTCGTTTGAATATTGCATGCAAGAGAGGTGTTTCCAACTGTTTACCGCTACCATACTTTGCAAGTACGCTTCGATCATTGCGTCCCTGTCACTGTATTGGTTGAAATGGAAAAACTCCGGCTGAGTGTATTCAACTTTTTCTATCCCGGCATAAAAGACAAAAACGTCCATCATCCATTGGAAGTTAGACATTTCCTGACCGTACAGTGCACGTCCGAGCTCTTCGTCCTCAAGCCCTTTTAATATTTCAAAACGGGCGTCGTGAAGTTCATCGCGTTGCTGAATTTGCTCATACACAGTTCGACCCTCCTGCTTAGCTTCCTTGCTGTCTGCACAACCAGCACTCAGCATTGCGCTGACAAAGGCAACACCCAAAACTTTGTATATATTCACTGCTTCCCTACCTATTTTTTTGGTACATCTTTGTGCGCTACTCGTTTATTTGAAACCACCAGGACAAGTACGGATATTCTTCTAAAGCTTCCGATGGCGGTTGCTGCAAAAAGCCATGACCCGGATCAAGATCAAGCGCCCCGGTTTCCTGAACAATATCTCTAATTGCCTTAATGGATACATCCGACTTAGCCTCTTCCAGCTGCGCTTCCTCCTTAAAAGACCATAAATATAAGCCTAATGCGGAATACCACAGGCTGATTAATTCAGGGTTACTCTGCTCTTTTGCCTCAACAATGACTTCTTTTGCCGTATCCTGAATAGCCATTTCCACCGGCGGTAATGCATCGTCGCCCGTCAGCAAACCTGCTTCTACGAATTTCTGCCAAAGCGGTGAGCCGGCATCGCAATATAGGTAAGGAGGTTCAATGTAACCCACGGTGGGGTTTGTCTCGCCGTTCCACTTTTCTTCTGGGTGCAGTCCAATAAAAGTAAACTCGCGTACGCTATCAAGAAAGGCTTTATGCGCGGCGTAGTCAGGGTGTTGGGTGAGTTTAAATTGGTAAACAAAGTTGTGTTTCAACAAAGTGTCAATAACACGAAGATGAGTAAAACCAGTATCCCAACATTCCTGAAATTGATAGAGGTTGCAGAATAGCGAGCGCAGTTCCTGGCTCGTCTTTGTTTTCGACTGAGCCAGACAGTTAACCGACGACTCAACCAGGTCTTCAAACTCGTGCATCGACATAAGACATTCCCTTATTAGTAATAGCGCGGCTCTTCACAATACAGCTAACGGAAGAAAACTTACTATGCACCTTCCATTGGCACGGTGTTGTCATTTTGTAAACTGAGTTTACCCAACTTAATACCCAGCTCCAATACAGTTGTGGACACCTTTACAGAAACTTAACCCTAAGTTTCTGCATAACGGCCTGGAGGAACTAACGTATGCGACGAGCGCCCTCGTCCATTCCGGTCACTCTAAACTTCTTTCCAAGTGGTGCCCTGACAACGGGGCTTGATATCAATTCATCACCACAATAAATTCGCATGGGTAAACCAATATGCTCTTTACTCGCGGCTTTCCATTTACTCAGCGCATGGTCGGCCACTTCTATTGTCCATTGAACCGTATTATTGTCGGTAGTTGTATTTAACGAACTAAGGTCAGAACGCTCTAACAGTAAGGTATCCGGGGCTCCCTCACTCTTTGCTGGTAAATATAAGTTAAAATCACAGTACTTTTCTTTGTCCTCTGCGATCGCAGTATCGTCCGCATACGTGAAAGCACTTACCAATAAAGCAAGAACCAGAATGTATTTAAAATTGGTCAAGTTTTGTCCCTGTAACTGAGTCGGTAAAAAGTTTTCCAGCTTTCTAATTAAGCTTTGCAGATAATAATATTTATTATTTTATCAACGACTTCACCTGTATTACTCACGCCCTGCTCTGCATAATATTCCGCATTGAGTAATCTGAACCCCGCGTCTTGCAACAAGTTACAGGCGAGTTCCCTATCGTAGAGCTCAAAGCCATAAGGCACGAAGGGCAAATCTTTCATAAATGAACTATCGCCAAAAGCGAGACAGAATAGCCCCTGAGGTTTAAGAACACGTCGAATTTCCACTAAGTGCTCAAGTGGTTTGTCCCAAAAATAGAGAGTATGAACGGTCAGAACTTTATCGAATACATTGTTATCAAAATTGAGTTGAGAGGAATTGCCCTGCTGAAATGTTGCCTGCCCCGAAGTCACTATATCTTCGTTCATGCGTTTCGCTTCGGCAACCATATCTGCTGACCAATCAACGCCAGTATAGGAGAGGTTATCAGCCCGTTTGATTATGTCAGCAGCAAAAACTCCATTGCCGGGACCAATTTCCAGCAGTGACTCCGAATTTTGTAGGTTTAAAAGATCTATGCACTTTACGTTCAACTGACCGTTTGCACTGTTCATGTTTAAAGCGACTTCAGAGGCGTGCTCTCCACTAGGATGACGTAGCTGTGAAGCCAGAACTTGTGGATCCATTTGAGGTTACCCGTTAACAAATAATATTTTTATTTTACAAAGCATCGGAAGGCTCTGCTAATTCAGACATACGCTGCCACCTAAAATACTTTTCATCCGCTAATGCCAACATGGGCATGTCTTCTTCGGTATCACCATAGGCAAATATGGTTTCAAACGCGGACAAATCGAGGGTACGTTTAATCCCTTTCACTTTATTATCCAGACTGCAGTCGCCGGAGACATAACGGCCTGTCAATTTATTGTTTTTAAGCTCCAGTTCACTGCATATGAACTTAATACCCTGGGCATTACACCAAAACGATAAATATGAATTTAACGATGCTGACACCACATAAATTTCGTCGCCGCGCTGTTTATGCCATTCAATTTTTGCAAGCGCTTCTTCCCTTGTAACACTGGGCAAATAGTGTTCAGCAAACTCTTTTGCCGATTCTAAAACTTCAGGTGCCCGGCGGTTCCAGAATACAATTCTGGATAACGCAGGCCTCGTTCGTGAGGCTTTTAAAAGCCCCAATTTATGCAGAATAATAATTGGTGAGGCTAAAATCAGAGCAGCTATAACGCGGTGCTTAGGGGTTGCGTAAAGCAGGAACTTTGTGTAAGTGTCTTGGTTAGTTATTGTGCCGTCAAAGTCAAAGAGGGCTAAGTTCATAGTAACTTTATACAATTATTTTAGGTTTAAAAAATAATACAGAAAGCCAAAAGCTGCGGCAAAGCCAATCAGTACCATAGTTAATAAGAGTTTTGACTTCATAACTGATTTAAAGAAGGCAGCAAAAGTGGCAAGACTACTTACTCCAAGTGTATAGTTCACAAACTCGTCGTTTTCTCTCCGCTTCATCGTATACATAATGTCAGTTAAACCGTGATGATAGGTTTTATAAGCTGCCAGTACCCTACATCCCGCTATTCATTAAACTTAAAACCAACTTTTTCAAAATGAGCCACTTTTTTCATTCCCATTTTCTCATGTAGCGCGACACTTGACGGATTTGGAAGTGCTATACCGCCAATTACCGTATGAATTCCGTGTTCTTTGAGTCTGAGAAAAAGGGCTTCATAGAGCTTTTTACCAAGCCCTCGACCTCGCATCTGGTTTGCAAGATAAACAGTTACTTCTACTGAAAACCGATAGGCGCTTCGATCTTTCCATTTTGTCGCATAGGCATAACCAACGATAATCTCGTTGTCCAACACAACGAGCCAGGGCAAGCTGCACTCCTGAACGTCTTCAATTCTCTGCTGCATCTGGGAGCCTAAAACCGGTGTTTCTTCAAATGTAATCGATGTATTTTCGATATAATAATTATAAATATCGGCAATAGCATCTGAGTCACCTTTATTAGCATCTCTAATCATGTCTAGCGTCTATTCACTGGTAATTAATCCAACTTAATTAGTCGGTATTTTTCTAACTTCAATTTACTATTTAGCCTGCTTTTTCGGTTGGCAATTTTCTATATACTCGGAATCATCAGGCGCGACCTCTGTAGTAAAATCGAGCTGAATCGAAGTTACTACGGGAGTGCGTTCTATATTTTCCTCAGATGCTTTCCATTCCCATTGAGAAAGGGCTGCCGCTGCGTAATCATCAAAAACCCCTTTGGGATAAGACGATCGAATTTTATACCCCTCGGCACGGCCGTCAGAGCCTATGCCCACGATTAGATCAACACAGCCGGACACTCCATCTCTGGCCGCTGAAGCTGGATATTGGGGATTAACGCGCTTAGCTACAGTCCAATAGTTACCAACGAGCTCGCTGTGTTCAGCGCTGGATAAATCTAAAAACTGAGTATCTATCTTGTCTTCTTCGGTATTTGATGAACAAGAAATGACAAATAATGCAGATATAAAAACAATGGCAATTCTTTTCAATGTCCTCTCCCTAGGCTCAACTAACTTTCTCTGTTGCAGAACAGACTCAAATATACATAATTTATACAATATACTATACCTAAATAAAAGGAAGTTGACGTCATCCACCTATCATTCAGGTTGTTTATCGTGGTTCGGTGAAATAATTAAAAAAAATGCCTAAACCCAAACATTGTTCTTCGCCTTAAGCTCACCACCGGCCTCCCCTGTATTGATAACGCCACTGGGTTCAATTAGAAGTACCTGGCATTCACTCTCAGCAAAGGGTTTATGCTCTACACCTTTAGGTACCACATACATTTCGCCTTCCGCTAGCTGCACAACACTATCTCTGAACTCAATACCCATTTGTCCCTTGAGTACCAGAAAAACTTCATCGGTGTCTTTATGATCGTGCCAGACAAACTCACCCTGAATTTTAACGACCTTAATTTGATAATCGTTCATTTCGGCAACCACCCGCGGCGACCAGTGTTCAGAAAACTTACTCAGTTTTTCGGCAAAATTAACAACCTTTGATGACATTGGTATCCCCCTTAACCTTCTTTGTTTTACCGCAAACTGTTAATAGTGAATCACTCGATGGCTATTTCAACTGCCAATCATTAAGACCTTGCCTCCAACAGCTCCCTTAACGCCTCAGGAAGCAACTCACGCGACTTTTTGGTAATAGCTTTCTCATGCTTTTGCCAGAGGATGCCTAAGTAAATAATCCCCAGACCAATAGCCGTTAAAGCGGCCGGAAATAGCCAACTGTCCTGGAAAACATCCTGAGCTAAATAGCCAAGATAAAAACAACCGCCAAGGGCTCCAAGCACCACAAATACCCGACGAACCAGTAATACACCAACACCTATCATCAGAAGGTTTACGCAGAAATAAACAAATTTTGACAGTTCACTGTCCGACTCCATAAAGGATAGACCGCCCCAAAAAACCAAAGCACCGAAGATATAAATCCAGAAGGCATAATCGGCTGTATCGCGCGAACGAATGTCCACCCAGAATGCAAGACCTATCATTAATAACCCGGTGTACAAGGATACGAGTTTTCTTAGCTCCCAACTGATGTCACCGCCAGCAATCATGACGGCAATATCCATAGTCATATACCAAAGAGTCACAGCTATAGGCATAACTAAAAAAGGATATTTGTACTTCCACGCCATAATGACACCAACAGCCAGGGTGCCCAGCTCAATGTATATCCAGTGCCACTTTATATATCGGTGATACTCACGATAGACAGTTTCGTCAGGCCAGACACCTAACCATTGCTGAAGGCCGTAAATAGCCAACGGCGTTAAGCAGACCACAAAGGTGGCACAGATTCCTGCGGGAATAGATAAGCTTTTAGCGGAGAAAACATGAGTAAGCTTTAAGCCAATAGCGGCATAAAGAACGGATATCAGAACAATTCCGGCACCACCGAAGGATTCCCACCCCAGGTTCATAAACAGCGTCATTGCGCCAATAGCAATCAACCCGCCCAGATAATACAGCACATGATTAAAGGTAAACTGAGGTTTGTCCTGATGTCGCTCTTTAAAGAATTCAAAAAGAGCGTCAGCTTGCGAAGTAGAGATAATGTTTTGATCCGCCGCTTCGCTTAAATTCTTCCTTGTAATGTTCATAGTCCATCTCTTGTTTATTCAGTTTATTCACGGCGTTTCTGAAACCGCCCCTCTTATTACTCTTTGCTCATGACGCAATTCGGTCATACAAGTATTCAATGAGTCGTATACTGCGCACAAAAGGAGTGATTTTTCATCCTCTTCTTCCAGTCCCAGTCCGGGTAAAAGAGTATTCTTACAAACTCGTCGATCTGACCGACTGGAAAAATACACCGAGAAATAAGAGTACAGCGTATCCCTGTAGCGTTTAAATTCTTCCATGTTACTTAGGCGATCAGCCATCACGTCAATAATACTATTCATAGTCACAAGTTTAGGAAAGTCACTAAGATTATCCTGGCCACTAGCTCTCAACTCCTCAGCCGCTAAAGAGCATTTCTCTAATGTGGGTATCAGAGTGCGACTCACTTTTTTTACATTTTCTTCCAGCTTCTTGTTAGGGGACGAAGAGCCGCTATAGAGAGAAATATCACTTGAAACGTCCTCGGAAAACTTAAGGTCTGACGCAGAACCCGCAAGGGCAATGAGCAAAATTTGCGAGTAGATTCTCTCGCTCTGCTCTTCTGTGCGTGGTCGTATCGACATTAAATAGAGTTGGTCTACCAATTCAGTCCCCTTAGGCCTTTCCAGTGATTGCCCCAGCTCAATAATCTCAGTCGGAGTCATACCGTGCACAATGTCACCTACCTCTTTTACTGCATAAGGCAAGGGCCGAAATACTTCCCCATGGGACCGATCAATCACCATCAGGTTCAACGTTTGTATCATAGCTTCGTAGTCGGCTTTAGTCGTCGTGTAAGAAAGCTCGTCCAGCGACTGTGCTAATTTTGCATGTGAGCTTGTATCCAGGGTGGCGTCCTGAGAACTCTGAGCATAAGACTGAGATGTAAGGCCAAGAACGCCTATCAGGAACGCTCCGAACATAAGCTGAGAACTACATTTTAAAGCAGCAGACATTAATGTATCCGATAAAAAATTAGGCATCTTCAGCCTCCAGTTTTCCAGCTTCACACTCTATAACTTACATCCACAATCGCATTGCTGCCGCTATTATTTTATTTCAGAAAGCAGTTCAGAGTTCGTTACTAAGTTTCTTACGCCATGAGCATGGTCTTCTTCAAAAACATTACCTTCGCACCAGTCACCCACCGACTCAATATCAACTTTGGCGACTTTAGGGCGAACGCTCCAGGTAACCTGAAACGGCGAGCCTTTTTCATTATAGCTGGGCCCGGTAGTTGAACCTGCGTATTGAACTGGCGTTCCGGTGTCATCTGGAATATTCACTGCCTGATATAACCCGCCAACCAATTCATGTTCGCTGAGCTCGCCAAAATCACCGGCGTCGTCATCATTCACCAGCACAAAAACCTGCGCTTCTACTCGCAACTGCGGGTTAACAACAGCATCGTTAAAGCACGCGCCTAAGGTCGAACCTGGTTTTACTTTAGCGGTTGAATAAACGTAATGAACTTCAATAGTGTCTCCTGAATAAAGGCTTCCATGTTCGCTTGGGCAAACGTCCGAATCCTCTGGTTCTAGTTCATCCTCAGTTAACTGCCCTGAATATTCATAACCAGTAAAATAACCTTTTCCGTCGCCGTTACCTGCGTATTTTGTAAATTCACCGCCTTTGTGCTCGGCATTCTTGTGGAAATGAATATTGCACAGGTTCATCTCAGAAGACTCTGGTGCCGCGTTAAAGTTAAGAGTATTGCTACCATTAAAAGAGTCAATGTCACGCGGTGACTGGGCACCAAACCCTTTCCCCTCAGTATTTTCCACTAGGTTAAGCCGCTGTTGCTCAATAACTTTATCGGACACTTGTTCGTGAGCGTCAGAAGCGTCGTTCTCGGCAGCAACACTCAAGGGTAATACAACTAAGATTCCCAGCGTAAAAAGGTTGTTCGTTTTCATGGGCTTACTCCTCAAGGAGAGTGGCATCACCCCAAGTTCCGGAGTGACTTGGTATTCCATCTGCTAGAATATCGCTCACATCTGTATGCATTTCAACATATGGAATCATTGCTATGATTTTATTCGCTATTCTAATTGCACTTCTTGGCCTCGCCTTAACAGTAGGCGGTATTTACCTGCTTACATTGGGTGGCAGCTTCTATTACGCTCTAGCAGGCGTGATTTTACTATTTAATGCCTGGCTTGGTTACAAACGGCATCCGTTAACCCGCACTTTGTTCGCTGTATTCCTGATCCTCACCATGCTGTGGTCATTATGGGAATCTGGGTATGACTGGTGGGCATTAGCACCCCGCATAGGTTTATTTTTGGTGCTTGCCATACCTTTGCTACTTTCCAAAGTGGCAGACAATGGCAGGCGCAAAGTATTGCTCCCCGTTTGGGCCGTTCTCGCGTTAATGACACTGGGCAGCCTTTTCGCGAACCCGCATGACTTATCCGGCAAATTGGATACTCAAGTAGACAGCGAGTCACCTAAACTGGGCAACTCTCCGGAAGGCAGTTGGTACGCTTATGGCCGGACGAATATGGGTCAGCGTTATTCGCCACTGGATAAAATCACCACCGAAAATGTGGGGCAGTTGGAAGAAGCCTGGCGTTACCGCACCGGCGACATGAAAGGGCCTAAAGACGTCGGTGAAACCACCTATGAAGCAACGCCATTGAAAATTGGCGATACACTCTATTTGTGTACACCGCACAATTGGTTAGTGGCACTGGATGCCGACAACGGCTCTAAACGCTGGGTATTTGACGCCAAAGTACCACCGGAAAGCCAGCGCCAGCATCAGACCTGTCGCGGTGTGTCCTATTTACCACCCAGCTCCGGTGAAGCGCCGTCTGCGGAAAAGCTGGATATAGCAGCCGAAACTCTGGCACCAGTACAATGTGACGCCGAACTCTTTTTGCCAACTTCTGATGCCCGCTTAATTGCGATTGACCCGGCCACAGGCGCACGCTGTGCAAACTTTGCCGATAACGGTGAACTGGATTTAACTCACAATATGCCGTTCAAACAAGCCGGTTATTATTACTCTACGTCGCCGCCAGTTGTAGCCAATGGCGTAGTGGTGGTTGCAGGCTCCGTAAACGACAACTACGATAAAAACTCACCTTCCGGCGTTATTCGTGCCTATGACGTAAAAACTGGCGAGCTGGTATGGAACTGGGATTCCGGTAACCCGGATGAAACCGCTCCTATTGCCGAAGATGAAGTTTACACTACCAGTTCCCCTAACAGCTGGTCGGTAGCCAGTGCTGATGAAGAGCTGGGTCTTATTTACTTTCCTATGGGTAACCGCACACCCGATCAGTTGGGTTGGTACCGCTCTGAAAATGAAGAGAAATATTCCAGCTCTGTGGTTGCGCTAAGCCTTAAAACCGGACAGGTAGAGTGGGTACAACAATTTGTTCATCATGATCTGTGGGACATGGATACCCCTGCCCAGCCGGTATTGCTTGACTTAGACACCGTAAGCGGAAGACAACCAGCTCTTGTGGTACCCACTAAGCAAGGCGATGTGTACGTGCTGAACCGTGAAACCGGCGAACCTATCTTCCCTATTACCGAAAAATCAGCGCCTCAGGGAACGGTGGCTCTGGATAATGCCTCGCCAACGCAGCCAATTTCAGCGCTAACCTTCCGTCCTCCTACCATGACTGAAAAAGACATGTGGGGAGCGACACCGCTGGATCAAATGATGTGCCGTATTCAGTTTAAGTCTCTACGCTATGATGGCCAGTACACACCGCCATCAGAACAAGGCACATTGGTGTATCCGGGTAACTTCGGGGTCTTCAACTGGGGAAGCGTTGCGGTAGACCCCAAACGTCAGGTTATGTTCGGTATGCCTTTATACCTGGCCTTCACACAAACGCTGGTTAAAAAAGACGGCTCCGACATGGGTCCGGCCAACCAGGGAGAACAAGGTCTGAACTCAAACGAAGGCGCGCCTTATGCGGTGGATATGAAACCTTTGCTTTCTCCTGCCGGCGTCCCCTGTCAGCAGCCACCATGGGGCTACGTGGCCGGTGTTGACCTGAAAACGGGCGAAACCGTGTATAAGCATAAAAACGGTACTGTTCGTGACCTGACACCGCTCCCGCTGCCAATTAAAATGGGCGTCCCCGGTATTGGTGGCCCTATCATCACCGAAGGTGGTGTGGTCTTTATGGCAGCCGCTGTCGATAACTACCTGCGCGCTTATGACTTATCCACCGGTGAAGAACTTTGGCGTGCTCGTTTGCCAGCTGGCGGACAAGCCACACCAATGACCTATCTGAACAGTCAGGGTGAACAAATGGTGGTTCAGGTAGCCGGTGGTCACGGCTCTATCGGCACCACCATTGGCGATTATGTGATTGCCTATAAACTCAAACGCTAAACAATATAGGCGCGAGTTGTAAGCTAAAGGCTATTTCCAAGGACGAACTCAAGTATTCGCAAACGTTGCCGATACTAAGGCAAACCTACGGAAATAGCCTTTAACCTTCTGGAGAGAGTGCCATGCCCATCTCTTTATACACGAAGACCGCCTCTTCCAGTGTGCCTTCGTTTAGTACTAAGCCGCTCAACACCACAACGAATAGCCAACCTGCGAGCGACAAAACCAGTAGCAGCGCCAGTTTTTATGTTGACCTGTCACCTTTGGTTAAAGAACTTACCTCTGCCTCTGAAAAAGGGGAAAGTTCCCTGCTTTCTAAGAAGGAAAAAATTGACGAAAGTAGCCTTCCCACAGGGCTAAAAGACTTACTAAAACGGATAGCGGAGTACAGAGAAAAGCTTAAGGAGAAACAGCAGGAACTGCGGGACGTTATGAACGATAGTGCCCTGAGCGATGAAGAACGCAAGGCTCGAATAGACGCTCTGCAAAAGGAAATCAGTAGCTATAATACCGCACTTAGCCAGGCCATGCTCCAACTCGGCGAAACGGTTGATCAAATGGACTTAGATGACAAAGCAGTTGCGGAAGTGATGTCCTTGGTTATGTCGTAATGAAAATCCCCACTTTTTGATCTGCATTTGCGAAACTTAACCGCCGCGTATGTACTCTAATTGAAGTGCAATCTTCAAATAGGAGTACGTTATGTCTATACAAAATAAAGTAGCTTTAGTAACTGGAGCTGGTCAGGGCATTGGGCGCGCTATAGCTTTGCGATTGGCAAAAGATGGTGCCGACATTGCCATTGTGGATCTAAACGAAGACAAGATGAATGAGGTCTCCCGCGAAGTAGAAGCATTAAACCGGAAAGCAACAACATTCAAAGCTGATGTAAGTGACCGGGAGCAGGTTTACGCTGCCATTGATCACGCTGAAAAAACGCTTGGTGGTTTCGACATCATGGTGAACAACGCGGGCATTGCACAAGTTCAGGCGATTGCGGATGTCACTCAAGAAGAATTAGATAAAATTCAGAAAATTAATGTTGATGGTACCCTTTGGGGCATTCAGGCAGCAGCGAAGAAGTTTATTGAGCGCAAACAAAAAGGCAAAATTATCAATGCCTCCTCTATCGCGGGTCATAACGGTTTTGCATTATTGGGTGTTTACTCATCAACTAAGTTCGCCGTGCGCGCGTTAACTCAAGCCGCAGCCCTGGAATATGCAAGCCAGGGTATTACGGTAAACGCCTACTGCCCCGGAGTCGTTGGCACCGATATGTGGGTTGAAATTGACAAACGCTTTGCTGAACTTACTGATGCGCCCGTAGGCGAGACGTACAAAAAGTATGTTGATGGCATTGCTCTTGGCCGCGCGCAAACACCAGAGGATGTAGCAAGTTTTGTATCTTATCTGGCTGGCCCCGATTCTGACTACATGACGGGTCAGGCTCCGTTAATTGATGGCGGTATCGTTTTTCGTTAAGAGAGTCATCGTATTCCACATACCGATGAATCGCTAAGTTTCCGGTATTTGCTGGTGCTTATTTGCAATGCACCAGCTTACTGCCGGGGTGAAACAGCTTCCAGGAGAACCAATATTCATCGGAAATAGCTACAGGAACCAGGTTCGATTCTATTTCGCCTTTTATAAACTTACCGCGAACATCCCATACCGTTCCGCTTTTAGTGTCGCAAAGCGTGCTGTTAGCACCGGGTTCAATGCTCACCGGCTTTTCCTCGACTGAGCTTTTAAAACCAAGAACTGAGCCGTTCACAGCGACAAGCACAACACCTAACTCTTCGTTGTTAACCACGCCCTGCTTTAGTAACTCGTCTTTAAGGTACATAACCTGCGGGTTAGCGATTTTATCGGTAATGCCCACCACATGCGTTCGGGGCGAAAAGGTATTATCCCGGTTTTTTGATGACAGTCCTGGGGTCAAACCATTCGCTATAACCTTTTTCCAAAGCCCTTTAACGGGAAGCTCAAACGCTTTAAAGTCCTGTTTCGTTACTTTTACTACCTCAGGGCAAGGGTTTAGCTTTTTCACCTCACTCCAGGTTAAAACCTGAAACGGGATCATTGTTAGTGTATACGGGTGTAACTTGCCAATAACCGATTCACAACTGGCTTGCTGAAAAAAGGTTTTAGTTTTCTTGTCAGCCACAATCATATTCGCGTTTTTAAACGAGCCGACAAATAAAGGGCCAATATCGGTGACATCGAAAGGAATAATACTGTGGCACATGGCGCAATAAGTTAACGCCACCAGTTTGTCCTCGAAACGATCATTCATAATGTGGTGATGTATTACATAGTCCAGTGGGTACGCCTTAGTAACACCATTATACTCAATAACAGCCAGATCCATGTTGTCCTGAAGAGGAAGCTTCAGCGGATCATCTGCCATGGAGGGAAAATCAACAGCTTTAAACGCGTTTTCCTGATGCATTCGGTGCGCTAATACAACGGCCAACGCCATTAAGATAAGAGGAGGAAACGTCCATAATGGCAGCCCGTCAATTTGCCAGCTCATTAGCAAAGTACCGATAACACCAGCAACCAGCACAGCCCAGGTAAAAGGCTTTCGAATAAAGTAATGGTAATACGACCACTGAACAGGAAACGACTGGATAAGTGTCATATATACGGCAGCTGTGCCCACTGCCAGAGACAAAATTGCGAATGCATAAAAGATAAATACCATAACGGTCTCTCAATTAGCGTAAAAAGGCGGCACGTGCCATTACCGAAGTAAACATCATCTCATTAAATAAAGCCATAGCGGCAATAGTTCACCTTAAATACAATTGATAATAGTTATCATTAACATTATAGTAACCTCTCTACACTTTACACAGGCGAGGATATAAAGGTGATAACTCAGCATTTAAAAAAATCCCCTCTTCACTTAGCGGTATTACTGGGCATAGGCGCTGCCTCAGCTGCTTTGCCGTCTTACGCCCAGGACGAAAGCAGCAAAAGCGAAGAAATGGAAAGAATTGAAATTAAAAACTCTTACACAACACGTGTTATGGATTACTCCACCGGGCTTAACCTCTCTCTTAGAGAAACCCCTCAGTCTATGACCGTAATTACCCAACAGCAGATTGACGATTTAGCAATAACAGAAATTGCTCAGGCACTCCGATACACCACCGGCATTAACGTCAACCGAGCCGAAACAGACCGCATTTTCCCGACCGCACGCGGGTTCTCTATTGATAACGTGCAATTTGACGGTGCTAATGTGCGCGGTGCTTACGGTGGTGTTGAAGGCGACTTCCTTTCTGACATGGCCGTTTATGAGCGTGTAGAAGTGATTCGGGGAGCCGCAGGCTTACTCCAGGGGGCGGGTAATCCGTCAGCCGCTATCAATTTAATTCGTAAAAAACCAACGGAAGACCTCCGCTCTTCTATTAACATTAAAGCCGGTCGATGGGATTTAACCCGAGCGGAAGCCGATGTCTCTTCAAGTCTTGGTTTTGACGACAAGTTAAGGGGACGCTTTGTTGCGGCTTATCAAGATGCCGGTTCTTACATGGACAGTGTAGAGCGTGATAAAACGATTCTTTACGGTATTCTGGAAGCTGACATAACGCCCTATACCGAAGTCAATTTCGGTGTCGACTACCAGAAACATCATGTTGATGGAATAAGTTACGGTGAGCCCGTACCTTTATATTACAACGACGGTACACGTACTGATCTCCCCCGCTCCAGCAATACCGGAAGCGACTGGACGTATCGTGATCGCGACCGCAACATTACGTTTGCCTCACTGGAGCATCGCTTTGCCAACTTTTGGCAATTTGATTTCTACGCCAGCCATATTGACGGGCATTATGATGACAAAAGAATGTATGTAACCGGATTTCTTGATCGGGACACCGGCCTCGGACTTGGAGCCAGCCCCAGCTCGACCAGAGGTGACTGGAATCAATATACTCTGGACTTTAGACTAAGCGGTCCGTTTGAGCTTTTAGGACGCCAACATCAAATGGTTGTCGGCTGGAACAGTAACCTTGAAGAAAATGACCGAAGCAGACGACCTGCACTGTCAGCAATTGAGCCATGGAGCTTTTACCAATGGGCCTCGGTTCCTGAACCAGAGTTTGCAACCGAGTCGGACTACATTTGGGGCTGGGAGACCGAGCAAAGCGGATTTTATGGTGGTGCGCAATTTGACCTAGCGGAGCCTTTGTCCCTAATTGTAGGACTTCGCACCAGTTCATGGTCGCATGAAGAGTACAACTACACTCCCGAGGCTATGAGCTCCCCTGTCACCGCGGTGGATGAATCTGACTCGGGTGTTATTACCCCATACGCAGGCATTGTTTACGACATTAATGATCATTTCTCCACCTACGCCAGCCTGACCGATATCTACAACATTCAAACTCAAAAAGATCGGTATGGTAATTTGCTTGACCCTGTGCACGGCGAAAACTATGAAATAGGTCTTAAAGGTGAATTCTTTAATCAGCGACTGAACTTCTCTACTGCAGTATTCCAGGTTAAGCAGCGAAATGTTGCGGTTCCGGATATTGAAGTGATTGTCGCTGGCCAACCAGAACAGCGTTATAAAGCTGAAGACGGCGTAGAAACCAAAGGTTATGAAGCTGAACTCTCAGGTGAACTTATGACCGGACTTCAAGTTTACGCCGGTTATACACATCGGGTAGCCCGCAACAATGACGGCGAAAAAGTCAGCCGACAAGCGCCTGAAGACATGGTAAGAATAACCAGTTCCTATAGCTTTGCAGAGAATTTGCCGGGGCTTACTCTGGGTGGTGGGCTTCGCTGGCAAAGTGAAGTATTCCCTTCAAGAAACCAAGGTGTGGGCCCCAATGGTGAAATCCCCCGCCAGGAAAGTTATACGGTTGCCGACCTGTTTGCCCGCTATCAGATCTCTGACAGCCTTACTGCGTCATTAAATATTAACAACCTTTTTGATAAGAATTACTTTGAAAGTGTCGGCGTGTACAACTACGGCTCTTATGGCGAACCACGTAATATCAGTGCCAGTGTGCGCTGGGACTTCTAAGGTATTGTCCTTTTATGATCTAAAAAATGGATATAGCCCTGCTACTACGTATGATAGCGGGGCTATATGCAGACTCTCTGGTGTGCTGATTTTATCTTTACGCCAAATTATTGATTCAGATCAAGCTATTCGGCGAAACAAAGGAACACAATAATAGAATATAAATTCACTGACAGAAAAGGCTAATGCCATGAGCAGTACTTTTTATATTCCAGCGGTCAATATTATTGGCGAGAACGCCCTTAAAGATGCGGCCACGCAAATGGATAACTATGGCTTTAAACAAGCCTTGATAGTCACCGACCCCGGCATGACCAAACTGGGCGTTACTGCCGAAATCGAAGCCCTGCTCAAAGAGCATGGAGTAGACAGCCTAGTTTACGATGGCGTACAACCCAACCCGACAGTAACGAACGTGAAAGCCGGGTTAGATGTTCTGCAGAAACATCAATGCGATTGTGTTATTTCACTAGGTGGAGGTTCAGCTCACGACTGCGCCAAAGGTATAGCCCTGGTTGCCACTAATGGCGGGCATATTAGTGACTATGAAGGCGTTGATGTCTCGAAAAAGCCACAACTGCCACTCATTAGTATTAATACCACCGCAGGCACTGCGTCTGAAATGACCCGCTTCTGCATCATTACCGACCCGGAACGCCATATTAAAATGGCAATTGTCGACCAAAATGTGACACCAATTCTGTCGGTTAACGACCCAAGGTTAATGGTCGGTATGCCTGCCAGCTTGACTGCAGCAACAGGCATGGATGCGCTGACCCATGCCGTTGAAGCCTATGTATCTACCGACGCTACGCCGATTACCGATGCCTGTGCCATAAAAGCCATAGAGATTATCCGGGACAATCTGCACGAAGCGGTTCATAACGGAGCGAATATGGAAGCTCGTGAGCAAATGGCTTACGCACAGTTCCTGGCGGGTATGGCGTTTAACAATGCGTCTCTGGGTTATGTACATGCCATGGCGCACCAACTCGGCGGATTCTACGACTTGCCGCACGGTGTCTGCAACGCGGTTTTATTGCCTCATGTGCAACGCTACAACAGTCAGGTTGTCGCACCGCGCCTGAAAGACATTGGTAAAGCACTGGGCGCAGAAGTACAGGGATTAACAGACAAAGAAGGGGCTGACGCTGCTATTGCCGCCATTGTAAAACTATCTCAAAGCGTCAATATTCCGGCTGGTTTGGAAGAATTAGGGGCAAAAGAAGAGGACTTTAATACATTGGCAGACAATGCCATGAAAGACGCTTGTGGCCTGACTAATCCAATTCAACCCAGTCACGAAGACGTTGTTACTATTTTTAAAGCGGCTTTTTAACCGGAGTCTTTTAAGCTTAGCCGTCCGACATCGGACATAGCTAAAGTTTATTGTACTGTGCTAACAAAATCCTATACCTGCGGCTACATTAATGTAGCCGCGAATACGCTGATGTATCATATCCAGCAACGGTAGCCCTATTCGTAGGCATAGTTTGTTCCTCTGTTTCCTTGTACGTAAACATGAGTTGTCGCAACTTGCAGCCTTCGCGAAGCAGAGCTATAGCGGCCGGATGATCTGACGAAAGCGTATTCTGTAACTGCTGAAAATTGTGTAATGCCCGACTTAACAGAGAAACGCAGCAATTCACGCGATTTTGACGATTATATGTCTCAGACAGATTCTGCACCGCAATTGACAGGCAAATAATAACCTCGCCAGCCTGCTCATGCTGTTTTTTCAGGATATCACTCAAATGTCCTCGTAACAGAAGAATACTATTCATGTAGTAATGATTGGCATTTTGCCATTGTCCCTGCTCAAACTCATAATTCCCCATACGCTGTAACATTTTCCAATTCTGTATCAGTTCCATAATAACCTCCTGCGTTACTCATCAGCATGCCTTGCAATTTAATTAAATGCAAATGATAATGATTACCGTTAACTTCAAATTAATCAGGAGTAAACTATGTGCTTTAAATTACCTGCGTTACCCTACAACTACGATGCACTTGAGCCTCATGTCGATGCCATGACAATGGAAATTCACCATCAGCGACATCACCAGACCTATGTCAACGGTCTGAACCAGGCACTGGCCGAAACCCGTTACGAAAAATGGGACTTATCTGAACTGTTACGACAAATTGAGAGTATACCTAGTAATATGCAGTCTGCTGTGCGTAATCATGGTGGTGGCCATGCTAACCACTCATTGTTCTGGCAAGTTATGTCACCTCAGGGCGGTGGCGAGCCAACGGGCAATCTGGCTAAAGCCATAGAGACCGACATTGGCGGCTTTAAGGCCTTTCAGGAACAATTCACTCAGGCTGCGGTCAGTCGGTTTGGTAGCGGCTGGGCCTGGTTAGTGATTAATGCCAACGGACAACTTGAAATAACCAGTACAGCGAATCAAGATAGTCCATTAATGGATGGACTGACTCCCATACTCGGGCTGGATGTTTGGGAACACGCTTACTATTTAAAATATCAGAACAAACGTGCAGACTATATTGCAGCATTTTATGAAGTGATTCACTGGCCGGAAGTTGCCAGGCGTTTTGAGGAACATGAATGAAGGTAATGGAATTATTTCAACCGGGTTGGCGTCTTGGAAGCAAGCTACTCGGTTGGTTCGTCCTGGTTTTGGGCGCAGGCTATGGTTTATATCAGCTCATTCTGTTAATGCAGAATCAGGACCATGTACGCTACGCGTTTTATGCCGGAATGGTAGCGGCTGGAGCCACGGCTGCGGGTACCCTTCCCGCTCTTTTCTCTCGTGGATTATCAACTCGTTTACATGCTGCAATATTGGGGTTTGGCGGCGGAGTTATGCTGGCAGCCAGCATTTTTTCTCTCATTGTACCGGCGTTAGATCTATTCGAAATAGCGGCACAAACCGCTTGGCATGCGCCGCTAAAAATGTCTGCGGCTATACTTTTGGGCTCTTTTTTAATGATGGCTCTGGAGCGCAGTGTCCCACATGAGCACTTTATTAAAGGTACTGAAGGACGCCAGGCACTGATATTGAAACGCAGTTGGTTGTTTGTTTTTGCAATTATTCTGCACAATATTCCTGAAGGGTTGGCAATAGGCGTAGCTTACGCCGGCGATGACACAGTCGGGGCGTCCACTCTGGCAACCGGTATTTCTGTGCAAGACATACCTGAGGGCTTTGTCGTAGCCATGGCTCTGTTGGCCGCTGGTTATAGCCGTAAGATAGCAATTGGTGTCGGAATGTTATCCGGTTTGGTGGAACCATTAATGGCTGTTATTGGCGCCATTGCATTGAGCAATTCAGCTGTGCTGCCCTGGGGGCTGGCTATGGCCGCGGGTGCTATGTTATTCGTCATCAGTCATGAAATGATTCCCGAGTCACACAAACAAGGCCACGAAATGTCTGCAACGAATGGCCTGATGCTGGGTTTTGTGCTGATGTTTGTGCTGGATACAGCCTTGGGTAGTTAGCGCTCAGCTTAAATTAACGCGCTATCAAACAAGCAGATTCATCTCATAAAGCAGCTTTCGAATGCTTTGCCTGGAATCCATAACCAATAATAACTCGATTCTACTTTCGACCTTGTTCACTTTGTAAAGAACCAGATTATGTTCATCAATCAACCATTGTCGATAATCTGTTAACCCCAAATCAAAAAGTCGTTCGCTAATGGGAGCTATTTGAGGATTGTTCGGCAACTCTGTTTGAATGCGAGACTTTATTACCTCTACGGTTTTTAAAGCTGTAGATTCTGAATACTTACCTTCTAAAAAGGCTTTAAAACGTTGCAGTGATAACCTGAATACAGGCGAAGCAATCACAGAGTAACGGTTATTCGAAGGCTTCATCCAGGCTCAAAGCCTCCTTGCTTAAAGATTTCTCGGACAATTTAAGCAGTTTAAGCAAAGCCATAGTTTCCTGCTGAAACTCATAATCAGCGTAAGACTGCACCACATACGCAGGCTTACCTTTTTTGGTGACTAGCAAGTCCTCTTGCAACTCAAGCGAATTCGCATTTTCTTTTAAATAAGTAACCGTTTCCGTTTTCATAACAACCTTTTAAAAGACTTTTTAAGGACTGATTAAAAATATAGCAGGTTTTGCGGAATTAGAAAACTGAACCTGATCACTTTTCACTTGAATAAGAGAGCCGAGTTTACAGCGCCTCAGCCTGTCGAACTTCGTCGCAAATACCTTCAAATAATTGATCGAAATAATTTTCGGTCGGTACAGTCATTGTTTCTTCACTATGAGCGTGTTCTATTTATCGAGTAACCACATGACAAAGGCATACAAGTTGGTAAAGAGGTAAAAAGCACACAGACACAGTGTCACAAAATAGACTGAAAAAAGTAACACTTTGGGTACTATCTCTCGGACAAGCCAAAGGAAGCCTGATGCAGCCAACCAACAAGGCAATGCCGCAATCAATGCTAAAATCACAACTTGCATATACTCGTGGCGATACTCCGCAGCGGGGTTAGCATAATACCCGAATGTGTATTTGCCAGCAACGCCGAGAAAAAAGAGTCCGCCTGCAGCAGCCAAAAAAGCCAGAATCATCCATATTTTCTGAACCATTAGTCGTTCCTTCAACTACAATAATTAGCATCGCCGATAATCAAGAGTACCTGTTTTGGTGATGGAATACAGATACCTTTACATTACTTATCAGCTTAAAGACGTAGCAAACTCTGTTAATTGATGCCGGCATCGTTTTTCGTTAAATAGACTGCTTTCGAACAAAGCGACACATACCTTTCCCGAGATTTTCGCCGTCTCGCGCAATAAACCCATAGTTCTGATAAAAAGCCTCTTTTCCTTTAGCTGCGAGCAGACCGACCGTTGAACCCTCGGGACATGCTTTACTTAAATAGTTATCCACTCTTTCCATAAGCGCACGGCCAATACCATAGCCTTGGTATTCAGGACTGACTAAAACATCTTGAATATAAAAGTAGATGAAACCATCACCAACAACTCGCGCCATGCCTATAAGGTTTTCCGCGTGCCGGATTGAAACATTGAACAATGAATTATCTAATCTATTTTGCGCCACGCTCTGCTCAACGCTGTCCCAAGCGACTTTGTATCTTAACTCGATATATTCGTCCGCTGTGGGTGGTTCGTTGACTATTGTGTAGTTTAGTTTTTTCATTGTGTGCTTTTAACCGTCTACCCGGCCTCCCCACAATTAGGAATAGCATTAATGTTGCGCTGTATGTCGCCGTCTAATTTAGTGATATCCATGTCCTCAAGGAACAAGAAAAAATCTTCGTTGTCTTGAGTTTTTAAATAAACATCCAACTCTGAATTACTCCATGAGAAATTGTCGTCACGGCAGGCAGAGACTAGTCTCACGTTCATACTGCCAGCTCCTCCGGCCTCATTCATACTACGATACTCTTTTACAGCTTTCTGTCCTTCATACATTGTCTGTGCGTCTTGTTTTGATAACTGCATGATCGTTATTTTCTCGTTGTCCTCAATATCTTCTTTTAAGTTATCAGGAACGAGGTAGTCATCATTAATTATTACCGGAAAATTATGACTAAAACTGTATTCAGGATCATCAGTTCGAAAATCAAAATCAATAACCACGTCGCCATCGCGCACATCAACGCCTTCCGGGGCCTTAACCGCAACAACCAACTGTTTTGGATCAGTCTCTAAAGGATTTAGATCCATCATTTTTATCATAGTGCTAAGTGGAATGTTACTGCATGCCGTTGCCAGAGTTAGAATGCTGGCTAATAAAATTATTTTTATTTTATTCACAATGAGTCCTAATTATAAAAACCAAATGTTGAATTACATCTTATATTGTTGAAAAAATGTAACGCCTGTTGTAGTGGCAGACTAAACCCGAACACTCTTTTAAGTGGTAGTATTACCCTTAACGAAGAGGTGTTCAATGGCAAGAAGACAACGTCGATCATTTAGTCCTGAGTTCAGGTATGAGGCCGCTAATTTAGTAGCAGAACAAGGCTACAGCTATGCGGAAGCAAGCCGGGCTGTTGATGTACATGAAAATACGATTAGAAATTGGGTTCAACAGCTAGAAAGTGAACAAAGCGGTCAAACGCCTAAGTCCAGGGCGATGACTGCAGAGCAGCAACGAATACAGGAGCTTGAAGCTCGTGTGAATCGGTTAGAGAGGGAAAAATCGATTCTAAAAATACCCCGAGGGCACGACGAGGCTACCGCTCTCTTAATGTCCGACGACCTGAAATCTACGCGCTGATAGACCGGTTGAGAGAGCATGAAACGACTGAGTTGGTCTGCTCAGCGCTGGGTGTAGGTGTTAGCAGCTTTTATGAGCGTCGAAAGCGACGTCAACAAATAGAAACTAAGCGGCGACTGCTGCGAGCCCGTATAAAACGCTTATTCATAAAGTCTCGAAACTCGGCGGGTACCCGGACTCTCGTCGATATGCTGAAACACGAAGGCGTTATTATAGGACGCTTTAAAGTTGGCCGTTTGATGAAAGAGCAGGGCTTAACGAGTAAGCAGCCAGGCCCTCACGCTTATAAGGTCGCTAACGTTGAGAGACCGGATATCCCGGATAAACTCAACCGTGAGTTTGATGTAGAAGCTCCGAATAGAGTCTGGTGTGGTGATATAACCTATAGTGTGCCCGGAACTCAGGGCGAACATGGACGTTCAAAGTGAGTCACGAACTGATTTAAAATCTGCTAATACTCTGGCGGGAGCCCGAAGTGTTA